>JAUVAN010000366.1 GCA_030591725.1 Deltaproteobacteria bacterium | reverse complement strand
GGACACCGACACCGATGGTGACACCGACGGGGACACTGACGGGGACACTGACGGTGACACGGACACCGATTCCGACACGGACACCGATACGGACACCGACACGGACACCGACACGGACACCGACACGGACACCGATACGGACACGGACACCGACACGGACACCGGCGACGCAACGGTCATCACCCAGTTCGGGATGGTCTCCGGCGGAGGGCTCGTGGAGTCCACAAACTACTCCATGCGTGTGACCGTCGGCGGTTCGCCCATGGGAACGGGCTCAAGCACAAACTACAGCGCAGCGGTAGGAGTCGGCGCGCTTGTCAATCAGTAAAGGAGACAACAAATGAAAAAAGCAATTCTGACAATATCGGCCCTGATAGTAAGCGCGATGATTTCCACCGGCGCCATGGCCACGGTTCCGGATCTGATTCCTGTCCAGGGAGTTCTGGCGGATTCCGCCGACCTGCCCATCGATGCGCTCACCGACATCACGTTCACGCTGTACGACGGCGAGACGAGCACCACGGTGCTGTGGAACGACACCTTCGTCGATGTCGATGTGGTGGAGGGTTTCTTCACGGTGTACCTGGGCTCCGACACAACACTGGACTTCACGTCTCTAATTTCAAATTCGGAGATATGGGTAGGCATCACGGTCGAGTCCGATCCGGAAATGGATCGTTTCCAGCTCGCGTCCGTGCCATTTGCCCTGGAGGCGCTGGTCTGTCAGCAGGTCGGCTCGCTGACCGAGGCGGACATCAACAGTAATTTCATGCTCACCTCCTCCCCCGCCGGTTCAATCACCACGACAAACATAGCCAACTGGAATACCGCGTACGGATGGGGAAATCACAGTGGTCTTTACGCTCCAGTCAGCCACAATCACGACGCGGCCTATGTGAATGTCACGGGTGACACAATGACGGGTAATCTCAACTTGAGCGGGAATTTCATGTGGGGTGGAGCCTATTTTGCCGCTGGTGGGGGCAACGGTTATATGCCCATGGGCGCACTTATCGGTACTTCATGCTCGGCTATCTGCGCAACACATAGCGCCCTCTGCACAAGTGGTATTGGTCCGGTAGTTATCCCCGGAGGGGCGGCTACTACGTGTACTAGTACCACGGGAGACCGGCTTTGCTTCTGCTACAACCTGTAGCAGACAATCTGTATTAGAACGTCCCCCACAAGTGTCCTCCCCTGTCTGAACGACTCTGACATATGCTCCTGCACTATTCGACTTTCCCCGTCACACCTTTTCATTTATAGAAACCCCATGAAAACGAAACCAATTATCTACACTGTTTGTGTGGCCTCCGTCCTGCTTGTCGGTTGCGGGGACAACAACGATTGTCGAAACAAATCAAAAGAGTGTGCGACCGGGTACACCTGCGAAGAAGGCACGTCCGGCAAGTGGGACTGCGTGAAGTCAGCGGAGGTCCAGCCTGAGGTTTTATCGGGCAAGGAAACCAAACCCGAACCCGAACCGAAACATCACTTCACAAGTGGACCCAAAGTAGAAACGACCGCGTGCAAGGACCACTTCCGTTGCTCGAAAATGGCGCTGGAGTGTCTGTGCAATGAAAAAGGTCTCCTGGTTTCTCAGACCCTGGACAAGGACGGCGACGGCAAGGGCGACGAAAAGGCCGTCTACCAGTACAACCAGGAGGATTTCCTGACCTTTGTCATCGTCGACGAGGGCATGGACGGCACCGATGACCTGAAGCACGAATACGGATACAGAGCTGAAGGCATTCCCATGTTCTGGGAGATAACAAGAGCCCCGAACAGCACAAACAAGAACCCGAACAGTCGCCTGAATTATGTGTACGACAATGAAGGCAAGCTGATCTTCGAGGATTTCGACACGGGCATCGACGACACCATCGACCGGCGTTGCGTATACGATCCCCCCTGCCCTCCGCCGATACCCAATCCCACGTGCAAACCCGTCTGCAAGGAAGTGAAGATCGCTCCACCCAGAGACGGCGAACTCGAAAACCCCGACGGTAGATAAAACCCCTATGACCGACGTATAGTGGGTATATAAATACCTATACTTGCCAAATACTCACCAATGGAGTAAAAATGTATACATTATGAATCCTACCAGTCTCAGTGATTCCGAAATAGTAAAAGAGCTGGGTCGGCGGCTGAAACGCGCTCGTCTCAATATCAACATGAGTCAGGAACAACTCGCGAGGCAGTCGGGACTTTCGCGAAAGACCGTCACAAATGTAGAGGGCGGAATTGGTGGTTCGCTTCATACATTGATTGCCATGCTAAGGGGGCTTGGGTTGCTCGCGGAGCTGAACGCGTTTATTCCGCAGCCAGGAATCAGTCCGGTTCAGCTCGCCAAGCTTCAGGGAAAACAGCGGAAACGCGCTTCTAACAAGCGCTCCAAAACCACGAAGAACCCAGCTGATTGGAAGTGGGATCAATGACCGGGCCCGTACTTGTGGCCGAGGTCATATTGTGGGGCAGACAAATAGGAGCGGTAGCGTGGAACGAAGCGCTCGGGGCGGCTTCCTTTGAGTACACTCCCGAATTTCGAACAAGCGGCATAGAACCATCTCCGCTGGTGATGCCGTCAAGTTCAACGGTGTACACTTTTCCCGCTCTTGCGCGTGAAACATATCGCGGGTTGCCTGGAATGCTGGCCGATGCATTGCCCGACAGATTCGGCAATCTTCTTATCGACCAATGGCTGGTGCAACAGGGACGTGACCCGGCGTCGTTCAGCCCCATTGAACGGCTGTGTTACATGGGTACCCGGGCCATGGGCGCGCTGGAGTTCAGGCCGGCTCTGAGAACGACCCGGGACGTTTCTGTATCCGTCGAAGTCGAATCGCTGGTGCGGCTTGCGAGCGAGGCGCTGCAATCGAAGGCTTCGCTCAATACAACGATTGCCCGGCGTGATGATGTTACAAATGCGTCGGCTATGAACGAAATAATTCGTGTGGGCACATCGGCCGGGGGCGCGCGGGCAAAGGCCGTGATTGCCTGGAATCCCAACACCAACGAAATATGTTCCGGTCAGGTGGAAGCTCCGGACGGCTTTGAACACTGGCTACTAAAACTCGACGGAGTTCAGGGCAACCGCGACAGGGAACTGTCCGATCCGCAGGGCTACGGAAAGATAGAATACGCATACTACTTGATGGCCACCGAAGCCGGTGTCGAGATGAGCGAATGTCGCCTCCTCCGCGAGAACGACCGCAGCCATTTCATGACTCGGCGGTTCGATCGCACGAACAGTGGAGCCAAACTGCATGTTCAGACCCTGTGCGCAATTACGCACTTCGATTTCAACAAGGCGGGCGCGTATTCGTACGAACAGGCCTTGCAAACAATGCTTCAGTTGGAGTTGCCACGAGGGGATCTGGAACAGCAGTTTCGCCGAATGGTTTTCAATGTGGTGGCGCGAAATCAGGACGACCATACCAAGAACATCTCTTTTCTCATGAACAAGCAGGGTGAGTGGTCGCTCTCCACGGCATACGACGTGGTGTACAGCTACAATCCATCGGGTGCATGGACCGGCTCACATCAGATGAGTATCAACGGAAAACGGGACGCCTTCTCCATAAACGACCTTCTGGCCGTGGCGAAACGCTTCAACATTTCCCGCTCGTTCGCCCGGCGCGCGATCGAGGAAGTTGACGCCGCAGTGACAAGGTGGCCTGAATTTGCCCAGGTGGCCAATGTGCCAAAGAAGTGGGCAAAGCGAATTTCGGAACACCACAGGTTGAATTTAAGATGAAAGAACGCACGGACTGGTAGGATTCTTGCCCCCATATCGATCAATGGTGCATCCATGCCCCGTTTATGTTTGCCCATCGTGACGGCTTGTTCTTTAATTGAAGTATTAAGGAAGGAAGGACGTGATGATGAGGTCTCTTCGTTCAATGTTTTTTTTGACGCTGGTCGCGCTCGCGGCGACGACGATGTTCACGGGGTGCCACAAGGGCCCCAACATAATCGACAGGGTCCAGCCGAACGCCATCAAGAAGGCGATGCTCGACGGCGAGTGGTACTTCCAGACAAAGGTCGTGGACGTGCCCGGCGGGATGACCCATGGCTTC
>JAUVAN010000465.1 GCA_030591725.1 Deltaproteobacteria bacterium | reverse complement strand
GGCTGCCGTTTCCGATCAGGTCGCGGAGGAGATGGTCAAGCAGATTCGTTCCACGGAGGCGCACGATCCGCTGTCCAACAAGACCAAGAGCGTGGCCAGCTTCAACCCGATCTTCATCATGGCCGACTCCGGAGCGCGAGGCTCCAACGCTCAGCTGCGGCAGCTGGCCGGAATGCGCGGATTGATGGCCAAGCCGTCCGGGGAAATTATCGAGACACCCATTACGGCGAATTTCCGTGAGGGGT
Source organism: Deltaproteobacteria bacterium (assembly GCA_030591725.1). GTDB lineage: Bacteria > Myxococcota_A > Polyangia > JAAYKL01 > JAAYKL01 > JAUVAN01. The sequence goes on along the minus strand of JAUVAN010000465.1, from coordinate 2,058 downwards.
TATCGGTGCTGCAGTATTTCATCTCCACTCACGGCGCCCGCAAGGGTCTGGCGGACACGGCGCTCAAGACCGCCAACTCCGGTTACCTGACGCGTCGCCTGGTGGATGTCGCCCAGGACGCCACCATCACCGAGTTTGATTGCGGAACCCTCGACGGTATCGAGGTAACGCCTCTCGAAGAAGGTGGAGAGGTCATCCAGAAGCTCGGCGAGCGTGTTCTGGGACGTTCGGCTCTCGATGATGTGCATGATCCATACACCGGCGAGATCCTGGTAGAGTCCAATGACATCATTGACGAAGAAAAGATGTCGAAGATCGAAGCCGCCGGAGTCAACAGGGTGACCATTCGTTCGGTGCTCACCTGTCAGACCCAGCGCGGTATTTGCGTCAAATGCTACGGCCGTGATCTCGCTCGTGGATACCAGGTAAACATTGGTGAGGCGGTGGGAATAATCGCGGCCCAGTCCATTGGCGAGCCGGGCACCCAGCTCACGATGCGTACTTTCCACATCGGTGGCGCGGCGAAGCGCGGCAAGATCGAGCAGTCGAAACTCGAGACAAATCAAAAAGGAAAAATCCATTTAAAGAAGCTCCCGGTGGCGGTGAAATCCGATGGGACCACCATCGTCATGGCGAGACACGGTGAGATCTATGTCATAGACGAGGCGGGCCGTGAGTACACTTATTCGGTCGTTTACGGTGCGAGTCTGATGGTCAAGGAAGGGCAGAAGGTCAAGATCGGCGACCTGCTGGCCGAATGGGATCCCTACTCCATTCCCATCGTTGCGGAAACGAAGGGAGGCGTTAAATACGGGGACGTGATCGAGGGCGTGTCCATGTCGGAGATGCTCGACGAAGTGACCGGCCTGTCGCGCAAGGTGATCGTCGAGTCCAGAGATCCCGAGCTTCGCCCGAGGATCTCCATCAAGGATAATAAGGGGACCACCAAGGAGGCTGGCGCGGGAGCCGCACGTTATCTGCTCCCGGTGGGGGCCAACATCACGGTCAACGAGGGTGACGTAGTAGATGCGGGTGAGGTGATCGCCAAGATCCCGCGTGAGACCACCAAGACCAAGGACATCACCGGTGGTCTGCCTCGAGTTGCAGAGCTATTCGAGGCCCGCAAGCCAAAGGACCACGCTGTGATCTCGGAGATCGACGGTGTCATCTCCTTCGGAAAAGACACCAAGGGCAAGCGCAAGGTCGTCATTACCCCGGAGATCGGCGATCCAAAGGAGTATCTGATCGCCAAGGGCAAGCACATCGCCATGAAGGAAGGCGACTTCATCCGCGCAGGCGAGCCGCTCATGGACGGTGCGGCAAATCCGCATGATATCCTCAAGGTGATGGGCGAGAAAGCCCTGGCCAAGTACCTCGTGGACGAGGTGCAGGAGGTTTACCGCCTGCAGGGTGTGACCATCAACGACAAACACATCGAAACGATTGTTCGCCAGATGTTGAGGCGTGTGACCATAAGAGATTCGGGTTCCACCAATTTCCTGGTCGAAGACAAGATCGACAAGGCAGTGTTCAAGCTGGAGAACGAGCGAGTCATGAGCAAGGGAGGGCAGCCCGCGACCGCAGAGAGCCTGTTGTTGGGGATCACGAAGGCGGCGCTGAGCACGGACAGCTTTATCTCTGCTTCTTCGTTCCAGGAGACCACGAAAGTGCTCACGGAAGCAGCAGTCGCCGGAAGAATTGATGATCTGACCGGTCCCAAGGAGAACGTGATCATGGGCAGGTTGATTCCTGCGGGAACCGGAGTTCCGCTCTACCAGGGTCTGACCATCGATGTGATGGATGGCAGCCGGGATATGGTGGAAGACATACCCGACGAATCCGAGTTTGACGATGCCACCGGAGTTACTTCGGCTTGACAAATTTGAAAAGTTCCTTTAGTTACGTGCGCCTTCGGTCCGATAGCCGGGCCCAAGATGGGAAGTGAAAAGTATGCCGACGATTAACCAGCTCGTCCGAAAAGGGCGCAAGCCTCAGATCAAGAAAACTACCACGCCCGCGCTCAAATCCTGTCCTCAGAAGAGGGGGGTTTGTGTGAGG
>JAUVAN010000242.1 GCA_030591725.1 Deltaproteobacteria bacterium | reverse complement strand
CCATGTGGCACCGCTTGTACTTCTTTCCACTTCCGCACCAGCAGGGATCGTTCCGACGGAGCTTCTCGGACGGCTGCTCCGGATCGTCAACACCAATCGCTTTTTTGAGAGCATCGATTATGCCCATAACAATCTCCTTGGCGAAAAAACAATGTTGGACAAGCACCATCGGGGATACTATCACAAGCAAAATAAAAGGTTTTGGGGAAAGGACAAACCCATGAAGCACAAACGCGGACTATTGTTGGTCCTGCCGGTCGTACTGGCGGGATTGGGACTGGCGGTTCTACCCTATTGCGGGGGCATGAACCTGGACCTGGACGGCAGCGGCGAGGGCAACGCGTCGGGATCCGGATCCGGCAGCGGAGTGGGCCTCGGCGACATTGCCAACGCGGCGGCCAATTGTCCCAACCTGGCCAGCGTGAGCGCCATCTCCAGGGTGAACTTCGCAAAGGAGTTCGGCGTAGACGCGAGAGCGGCGGGAAGGCTGGAGGCTGCGCTGAAGGCGTCCGTCGAGCTCAAGAACCTCTCAAGGAGCGTCGAGGCCGATCTCAAGGGCGCATGTGGACGTCTGGCCAGGGATCTTGGAGCGAACCCGGGCAACAGCGCCAGGTCGGCGTGCAACGCAGCCGCGAACGCCATCAAGCAGCTGAAGGCAAAGGCGGGGGGGAAGTTCAAATTGAGCATTCAGCCGCCCCGTTGCGCGGCATCCATGGACGTCATGGGAAAGTGCGCCGCCGAATGCGATGCGAACATCACGCCCGGAAAAGTGGACATCAAGTGTGAGGGCGGGAAGCTCTCGGGCAAATGTGACGCCAATTGCTCGGGATCGTGCGAGATGAATGCCGGCGCCTCGTGTAACGGCACCTGCGAGGGTACCTGTACGGCCGGGTTCTCCGGAAGATGCGACGGCGAATGCGAAGGAAAGTGTGACGGTAGTTCCACACGCGGCAAGGCCAGCTGCTCGGGCAAGTGCGAGGGCAAGTGTCACGCAGGCGCGCACGGGTCGTGCACGGGCTCGTGCAAGGGTGAGTGCAAGATAAACGGTTCCGCCAGGTGCTCGGGAACCTGCACCGGCGGCTGCAGCGTGGAGATGAAGGCTCCCCATTGTACGGGCGAGGCCAGACCTCCGAAGATGTCAGCCGAGTGTGAGGCGGAGTGCCATGCCAGGGTGAGCGCCAAACTCAAGTGCGTGCCGGCAAGAGTGGCGGTATCTTTTGTCGGAGCGAAGGACATGAAGGCGGCCGGCAAGCTCAGGGCCGCGCTCCAGGCGAATCTGCCCGCCATCCTCAAGGTGTCCATCGGGATGAAGAACAAGCTCATCAAGACATCCGGGCAGATCAAGACCGTCGTGAACGGCGTGAAGGGGAGCATCAAGGCCATGACCAGTGGATCGGCGAACCAGGCGGCGCGGCTGACCACGTGCGTGGCGAACCCGTTCAAGGGCGCGTTCGACGCGGCGACCAGCCTTCAGGCAAACGTGAAAGTCTCCGTCAACGTGCAGGCCAGCGCCAGTGCGTCCGCAGGAACAAACTAGACTGCTCTAGATCCCCCTAATCCGAATCACTGACGGTTCCGATCTTGGAGACCTCGAAGCTGAACTCTTCCTCGCCGCTGGCGATGGTCACCTCTATCGTATCGTCGTCCAGTCGCGCAAAGGAGAGGGACGCGGATTTGTCGAAGGGAGTATCCAGCGTGTAGGTACCCGACTGGGGAACCGGATCTTCCCATCGAATCTCGACGTTGTCGATGTCGAGATCCCAGTCGCCCCGATCTGAAGTCCAGTACCGGTTTCCATCCGAGGAGAACCCCTCAAACAAACTGCCGTTCAGGACGGTATGGGTTCTGTCGCCCCCGCCCGTGGTCACCTTTCCGTCGATGATCCGGGTCCAGATCAGCTCGTGAACGACATTGCGGCTGGAGTCCTCGGAACTCCAGGTCACCGTAGCGATACCAGTGACGCTGATGCGTCCGTTGGAAAGATCCTCCCACACGTGGTCCACTACCAGATTGCCCGCAGAAGCGGACACCACGGTGATCGAGTGACTGCCCGAATACTCCTGGCCGTTGTATTCGCAGTTGCCCGGGTGGACGCCGTACTCGATGGTCAACGTGGCGTCTACCAGGGTGATCTCGGCGCAGGGCATCTGGGTTTCAATAAAAACCCCCAACTCCTCGGCGGCGGCTTGCGCGGCCTGCCCTATCGTGAAGTTAGTCGCGATCTCCACCGACCCCGACGTGAGGACTGTCATCTGGGTCGACAGAACAACCTCTTCCAGCGACTGGAGCGCCTCGGAGGAAGTCAACGCCTCTTCGCCGCACTTCCCGAAACCGAATACGAACGGCAGCAGAAACAGGAGTACAACAGATGTTCTTTTCTTCATTTCGATACCTCCCAATTAAAAATGTTGACATTTGTTGGACCCGCAATGGGGAAGAGGGGGCATAAAAAAACCTAAAAAAAAAGGACCGGTCCCGAAAAAGACATCCGGAACCGTTGGGGTGGGGTTTTATTGAAATTTTCACCACTCACGATGCCGCAGGAGGGAGAGCGACTCGCAAACCGTGAAACCGATAACAGTTCATTCCCATAAGCCAAAATCGTGCCAACTTCCCGAAAAATGGATTTTCAAGAAATCATTGAACTTTCAGAGGTATTGTCCACTCGAACTTCCGACTTATTTGTTCTTGCTTTTTCAGATGTGAACAGGATCTTGCGAAAACGAAGGTGAGGGGCACTTCAGAGGTCGTCCACCCGGGGTGTTCCCCACGATTTTCGAAATGACTCGAAGCTACCTTCCTCGATGGCTACCCGGGCGCCGGCGGTGCACTCCCCATAATGGTGAAGGTTGTGCAGCGTGAGTAACCTGTAAACTAGCATCTCCCCCGCCAGAAAAAGATGTCGAAGGTACCGTCGAGCGAACCTGGAACAACATGGACACGTGCAGCCCGGCTCAATGGGGCGAGGATCCTCGGCGTACCTGGCTTGCTTGATGTTTATCCTGCCCCCGTGAACGAATACCTGCCCGTTGCGGGCGTTTCGCGTCGGCATGACACAATCGAACATGTCCACACCATGAGAGATCGCCTCCAGGATATCATCCGGTGTTCCCACTCCCATGAGATACCTGGGCCTCTGGGCCGGCATGCGGGGACACACCTCGTGAAGCACCCGGTACATCTCGGGCACCGGCTCACCCACCGAGAGCCCACCGAGCGCGATACCGTCAAAATCCATCTGCGCAAGTTCTTCCAGATGAGACAATCTGAGGTCCACGTGAGTGCCACCCTGCACGATCCCGAACAGCGCCTGGCCTTTCGCCCGCTCCACGTTCACCTGGTCCCTCGCCCAGAGCGTCGTTCGTTCCATGGCGCGGATCACCTCTTCTCGACTCGCTTCTCCGCGCGGGCACTCGTCCAGAACCATGGCGATGTCCGATCCCAGCGCCGCCTGGATCTCGATCGCTCTCCTCGGCGTCAGTTCAACCCGATCGCCATCGATGTGCGAGGAGAACACTACGCCGTCATCGGTGACCTTCGCTCGCTCGCCCAGGCTGAAAACCTGGAAGCCGCCCGAATCCGTGAGGGTGGGCCCGTTCCAGCCCATGAACTGGGCGAGACCTCCCGCCCGCTCGATAATCTGCGCACCCGGCCGAAGCATCAGGTGGTAAGTGTTGCCCAGCAGGATCGAGGCCCCGCTCGAGCGCACTTCGTCCGGATCGACCGCCTTTACCGATGCCCTTGTCCCCACGGGCATGAAAGCGGGGGTCGGCACCAGACCGCGCCCGGTGGTGATCATTCCCGAGCGAGCGTCTCCGTCGGTGGCCCGAACCATGAATTTGAACTCAGGCGTCATCTCTTCCTCGGCAAGATCAACATCGCATCTCCATAACTGTAAAATCGATACCTTCGCGAAACAGCTTCCTCGTACGCGGCCATTACCAACTCCCGTCCCGCCAGGGCCGAAACCAGGCACAGCAAGGTGGATCTCGGCAGATGAAAATTGGTCAACAGGCCGTTGACGACCCGAAACTCGAACGGAGGCGAGATGAATATTCTGGTAGACCCATCGGACTCCTCCAACCTTCCGTTCCTCGCGAAGCTCCCTTCCAACGTCCGAACCACGGTCGTGCCGACGGCGATGATCGGCCGACAGCTCGCGATCCTGTCGTTGACGGTCGTCGCCGTGCTTGCGGATATGGAAAAATGCTCCTCGTCCATCTCGTGGTCTTCCAGATTCTCCGCGGTTATCGGCCGAAACGTGCCCGGACCCACATGAAGAGTCACGTAACAAACCTCACAGCCAACCTCGCCCACCGCATCGATCAACTCGGGGGTAAAGTGAAGTCCGGCGGTAGGCGCCGCCACCGAGCCGTCGTGACGGGCATAAACCGTCTGATACCGCTCCCTGTCCTCGATCACGGGAGCCCGCTTGATGTACGGTGGCAACGGAACCTCGCCGTGCATTTCCAGGTGATCGCGAAGCTCTGTCTGCGCGCGATCCACAACCAGATCCACCTGCCCGCGCTCAAACTTTCGTTCAACCCTGGCGCCGAGACCGGAGCCCAGATCGATCGGATCGCCCACCTTGAGCGGTTTGTTCGCCCTGACGAGAGCGGTCCATCGGCACGATCTCTCGTCGCCGTCCACGGGTCGCACGAAGAGCACCTCCACCGCGCCTCCCGTCGGCCGGTGGGCACGCAGGCGGGCGGGGATTACCCGGGTGTCATTGGCCGCAAGGAGCGATCCTGGTGGAAGGTGGGATGCGAGATCCTCCATGCGGGAGTGGGTGATCTGTCCGCTTTCCGGATCGACCACAATCAATCTCGAACCGTCCCTGCGCTTCGCCGGGTGAGATGCAATCAGCTCCGCCGGGAGCATGTAGTCGAAAAGCGCGGCTTTCACTGGAACAGAATCTGGTAGGGATATCCAGACGATGAATCGCCGCTGTCGGGCGGCGGAATATGCTTCACGGCAACGCATACGGGACCGGAGCCCGGTGTCAGCGATGCGACCTCGCCCTGGCCTGCCACGGCGTTGTTTATCACCACCTCCCTGGCGTTCTCTCCCGTCACCAATCCCAGAACCAGGTCAACACCAACTATTCCCGACACCTGAACTGTCGATGTCTGTTGCCCAGTGGGGAGACAATACCAGTCAACGTCCACGTCCGATCCGAGCCGCCCCTGGATGGGAGTTCCGATCCTCGCGGCGGTCGCCGTCGACATTGTGTCGTTGGGCTCCCGCTCCACGGTGGAGGGATCATACATCCGATACAACAGGCCGTATGGCTGGGTGTTGAAGGTTCCCGGAGGCACACCCGGTCTGCGCACTTCCTGAACCGCCAGGAAAACCGTTGGCTGCTCGATCACTATGGGATGGATCTCCTCCAGTCCACCCACACCTTCCCTGTTTGCCTCCGCCAGTGGATCTGAACCGTCGGGCTCGATGATCTGAAGCGCGATATCCGCCAACGGAACCGCGCTGATCTGCACCTCCAACGCCCATGCACCCTTGGGGGGACCATTCAGACGATACCAGTCGACATCGGCGTTGGCGCCGTCAGCGATGATATATCCGCGCAGCTGTATGCCGGGGATCAGGGTATCTGCTGTGGCGATGGTGTCGTTGGGCTCGGTCTCGGCGGTGGGAATGCTGTTGTCCCGACCGTACATCAAGAAGAGATAGGCTCCCCCGGCCAGGATTCCCACACCCAGAAGCGACAGCAGGATGATCGTCCAGATGCGCTTTCTCCTTATGCTCCGCTCGAATCTGATCACGTCCGACTTGGTACCCACGGGCATCTCCACTGCGCCGATCTGCACCGTGGAAGGATGCGCCTTTACAGGGCCGGTCGGCATCAGGGGCTTCTCACCCTCCGTCATCGGGAGCTGGGTCATTACCGGTGTCTCGCCCATATTCCACCGGCTCGGATCGTGATCCCGAGCTCCCTGGTCACCCATCTGCCAGACGGAGCCTTCCCGCGCCGCTGTGAAACTGGACGCCGCCGAGTCCGGATCTATCCGGGCCGCGATGTCCGCGAGCGCGCGTCTCATCTCCTGCGCCGACGAGTAGCGATCGCCGGGAGCCTTTGCCATGGCCTTGAGGATGATCTTGTCCGCAGATGACGGGATCTCCAGATCCGGGAAGGCGGTGGACGGGGGCGTCACATCTTCTGTCAGGTGCTTGGTGATGATACCCATGGGAGTGCTGGCCGTGAATGGCGTCTCCCCGGTAAGAAGCTTGTGCATCACCGCGCCGAGCGCGTACACATCCGTCCTGGCGTCGACCCCCTCCTCCCGAATATGTTCCGGCGCCATGTAGTACGGCGTACCGACGAGGGAGCCCTGCTGGGTGATGTTCGTCCCGGCTTTCCCACTCCGAAGTTTCGCCAGCCCAAAGTCGACGACCTTCACGAACTCGGGCTGGTCCTGAGTCTGGTAGACCAATATGTTCTCCGGCTTCAGATCCCGGTGTATTATCCCCTTGTTGTGAGCATCTATCAGGCCGGAGCAGATCTGGACCATGATGTTGAGCACGCGTCCCAACGGCAGCACTCCTTCGGTTCTCAGCACCTCCGATAGATCACGACCGTCGATGTACTCCATCACCAGGTACATCATCCCATG
>JAUVAN010000086.1 GCA_030591725.1 Deltaproteobacteria bacterium | reverse complement strand
CGGCTTCAATTCCACCCTTGACCTCGAAAGAGATCAGCGCGCCGGGACCGTCCATCTGGCGCAATGCGAGCTCGTGCTGAGGATGGCTCTTCAATCCGGGGTAGCGAACCCACTCCACCTTGGGGTGCGACTCCAGGTACGCGGCGGCCTTTATCGCATTCTCCTGGCAGGCCTTCACGCGCAGTGACAGGGTTTTCAGTCCCCGAAGCACCAGCCATGCCTGATGAGGATCCATGCATGCGCCCAGGAAATTGGCGACCGGCTTGATCTTCGCGTACAGCTCCTTTGTGGAGGTCACGATCATGCCGGACACCACGTCGGTATGCCCGTTGATGAACTTGGTCATGCTGTGGAAGACCACGTCGGCACCGAACTCGAAGGGGCGCTGCAATATGGGGCTCGCGAACGTGTTGTCCACTATCAGTATGGCGCCGTGATTGTGGGCGATCTCCGCGATCTCCTTGATGTCAGTCATTACGATAGTCGGGTTTGCCGGGGTCTCCACGAAGATGGCCTTCGTCTTAGGGGTCAACGCCGCCTTGACCTCATCGGCGCTGGATGTGTCCACGAACGTGGCTTCCACGCCGAACCTTGACCAGTCCCGTTCGATCACCATGCGGGACGGGCCGTACTGCGAACTCGTTCCGATCAGATGATCTCCCGCGTTCATCAGTGAGAACACCAGGTTGCAGATACAGGCCATTCCCGAGCCCGTGGCGATGGCGCCCTCTCCGCCCTCGAGGGCGCAGACAGCCTCTTCGAGGCGCCCGATGGTCGGGTTGCCCATTCGCGTGTAGATGTGCCCCTCGCCCTCGCCGGAGAAGAGCGCCGCTCCGTGTGCGCAGTTATCGAAACAGAATGTGGACGACTGGATGATCGGAGGTGCTACCGCCATCGTGGCAGGGTCGGAGTACTGGCCCGCGTGAATGTTCCTGGTTGCGAGGCCCTTGTTTTTCAGATCGTGGCTCATTGACTGCGCTCCTTTCGGTGGGAAGCAAAGGTGTACTACCGAGTAGACTTAAAACCCATTGTGATGAATTTGTCGAGAGGAGATCGGTCGGCCGGGAAAAAACCGATTTTCCGTGAAGTGCTACTGCTGTTTCTCGGCGTCTTCCTGGATCTGCTTGAGGAGTTGCTCCAGTTCGGCCATGTCGCCGGGGTTTCCCCATGGATTCTGGTCCGCCTGGTCGGGAAACATCGGCTCATCCGTGTATGCGGGTGGCTGGTAGAGATATGAATCTTCCAGGGTTGGGAATGAGTCGGCCTGGAGCCAGACGGACGCGAACATCGCGACGTACACGATGCCGACATGAAAGGCCGCGCCGATGGAGGAGTAGGCCATCGCCTTGTTTCCCGGTCGGTTCTTGAATTTGCCGGCATTGATCGAGGCGAATATTCCGATGATCAAACCCAGAGGCGGAATGATGCACGCCAGGATGACCGCCGCCCAGGACAGGCCCGAAATCCGCCACCTCTTCATCTCCCAGGATGCCATCCCATATGAACCGGGCACGTCGTCTCCGAGATCGAGGGAGTTTGGCGGGGAGTATTCGTCCGACCGGAGGCTTGCTCCGCATGTTCGACAGGCGTCGTAGCCGTCAAGGTTGTTCGTGCCGCATTTGGTGCAAATCATGTCGTAACCCCATCGCTGACTCTTCGTTTCATTAGAGTCGGCGTCGATAATAATATTCAACATTCACTTTTTGGGAAACTCCAGCGCGAAACGACCGATATAGGATGTATGACGTTTCTACCAAATCACATAGCAATCGGAGTCCTTGTTGTCATCGCCGGAGTGTGCAGCGCGGTCGCCAGGTTCCCGGAGGTCTTTCCGGCCCGGGCCGCCCCCACACCACGGATCGACGCAGCAGGTGGAATCTGTGTGGAGATCGCTCACCACTCCATTGTGTCAGGGCTGGTCTGCGCGCCGACACGGCGAGAGCTGGCGGCCGAGGGAATAACTCACCTGGGGCTCCCTTCCGACTGTGCACACGTGTGGCCCGATGATCCTCTTTCGAAGTGCTCGCGGCTGGTTTTCGAGGACGATCGGGGCGGGAAGTGTTCTTCTGTGCGGGTCGAGCCCATGGTCGGGGCTGCTCGCCTGGTGTGCGGGGTGGGGCTGGATCTGAACCGGGCGACGCAGGAGGACCTGATCCTGCTCCCGGGGATCGGACCGAAGAGGGCGAAGCAGATCGTCGAGTCCCGTGAGGCGGAGGGGCCGTACTCGGAGCCTGGCGATCTTGTTCGGATAAAGGGGATCGGAGAGAAGACCGTGGAGCGAATCAGGCCGTGGCTGGTCTGGTGAGTCTGTGCGCCTATTCCTTGGGCTTGTGGCAGTAATCGCAGCTTCCCGAGAGCTTCTTCTTCTTGTGGCATGGGATACAGGCCTTATGGTAGGCGGTCCGTGCGGACGGAGCGTTCACCTCCCTGAACTTGTGGCAATCCGTTCCCTTTCCACAGGTCTTCCTGCCGGCGCCCTTGTGATGGCATTTGAAGCACTTGATTCCCGACTCCTGGTGCTTCCAGTGATCGAAATCCGTCGGGCCCTTCTTGCCCTTCACGGTGCCGAGCACACCCTTATGAACTCCCTTGCCCACGAACCCGGAATCGGCGGGTTTCTCGTCGGCGGGGGCCGGAGTGGTCGCGGCTTCATCGGCAGGTTTTTCGCCTGTGGGTTCATCGGCAGGTTTTTCGTCGGCCGCCGCTCCACCGTCTGTGGCATCGGTCTCGGCGATCTCGCCCGTATCCTCGGGCTCCACATCTACCGGCGGCGGCTCCGGCTCGTTCACCGGCTGTTCCGTTGCTCCACCGCACGCCCATACTAGTCCGGCTATGCCGCAACCAAGAATCAGTGAAAAGGCTACTCTCATGTGGCTCCTCCTTGGTGAATCACTTTGTCAGTAAGGTGGAATATATCGTCAAGCGGTCACGGACACAAGAATTCCCCAACTGGCGCCTGCGCAAGCCCGGGGTTGCAACAGGCACCGGACCGCAAGTAGACTTCAGCATCATGGATCTCCTCATTCACAAATTCGACGGCTACGAGCTCATCGATTCCGGCGGCGAAAGGAAGCTGGAGCGATTCGGCGACGTGGTAGTGGATCGCCCCTGTCCGCAGGCCATCTGGCCTGCAGGTGATGCGGCTGGATGGAAACAGGCCGGGGCGGCATTCCAGCGCGGCGAGGGCGGGACGGGCGATTGGGAGCGGTTGGGCGGCGATTTTTCGGAATCGTGGGTTGCCAGATGGAACGATCTTGCCTTCCTGATCCGGCCGACGGGGTTCGGGAACGTGGGCCTCTTTCCGGAGCATACGGGACACTGGGGGTGGATGGCCGATCTCATCTCCGCCAACGGCGGGGGACGCGTGCTCAACCTGTTCGCTTACACCGGTGGTGCGTCCATGGCTTGCGCGCGCGCAGGGGCGGAGGTCACCCACGTGGACTCGGCGAAACCGGTGAACGGATGGGCCCGGGAAAACGCGAAGCGGTCGGGTATTGCGGATGGCTCCGTGAGATATCTGGCGGACGATGCGCTGAAGTTTACCGGGCGGGAGATCAGACGCGAACGAAAGTACGAGGGGATCATTCTGGACCCGCCCACCTTCGGCCGCGGACCGAAGGGGGAGGTGTGGAAGATCGAGCGGGATTTTCACAATTTGGTGACCGATTGCGTAAAACTCCTGGCGGACGATCCGCTCTTTGTCCTTGCGACCTCTCATTCACCCGGGGTCACCCCCTCGGTCCTTCGGGCCCTGCTCTCGCCCCTCGATGGGTGTGTGGAATCCGGTGAGATGCTACTGAAGGGCGGCGGACACGCCCTGGCAGCGGGGGTTTACGCCCGCTGGACCCCGTAACCCCATCCCGGCCAGATCACGGCTGATCAGGATCCTGAATATGGACGGGCACGCACTCGCCCTTGACAGCGCTCCAGTCGGCGGTCAGGGGACGGACGACGGGTTGCCCCCGGCTTCGCACGAGCGCTTCCAGTTCGGCCGCGCGATCATCCGACGCCGGATGAGTGGACAGGATGGTGGGGATGGCCCCGGAGAGCCCCTCTTCTCTTGCGAGCACTTCCATGAACCGCATCAGCCCGGTGGGCTCCAGGCCCGCCTTGTATATTAGATCCATCCCGTGGAGATCGGCTTCCGTTTCCTGGTCCCGGCTGAAGGACATGGACGCCAGGTTGGCAGCGTTGCCCACGAGGAAGCTTTCGATCTCGCCCGTATTGCCCACGACTGCGTAAACGATGATCATCAGACCGATCTGTCGCACCATGTTCTTGATCCCGTGTCGGTGGAGCACGTGCTGAAATTCGTGGGCGAGCACCCCGGCAACCTGGTGGCCGTCATCGGATCGTTCGAGCAGCCCCCGGTTGATGAATACGTATCCCCCCGGCAGGGCGAACGCGTTGACCTCCTCGTCGTCGATGATCCGGATTTGCCATCGGTAGGGGGTCATTCCCAGCCCCATCACCAGTCGGCTGCCCAGCTCCTGCACCGCCTTGTTCATGGCCGGATCGGAGCAGATTGCGTGCTGTTTCAGGATGTCCAGGGCTGCCGACCTGCCGATCTCCACCTCCCACTGCGGAGGAACTTCTTCCACGATGCTGCCCACCGCCCATCCGAAACCCAGCCACAACAGCATGATGATCACGGCGAGGATCCCGGCGAGTACGGCCATCACCGAAAATCTTCCCATCTTTCTTCGCGCGCGGGTCGATGCGACTCTTTCCAGTTGATCGGTAACGGTTCGCGGTGCTCCGACGGCAACCATGTGGGCCGCGATTTCCCTGTCCGAAATGAGGAGGCGAGCGTGTTCACCATCGACGCCCACGCCCTCCATGCAGATGTATTTGTCATCCATCCCCACAACAGAGATTTTGATGCCATTGTACGAAATGACCGCTTTGACTTCGCTGCCCACCAGCGCCTCGATGGAGTCGCCTCTTACAAATACGCTGCAGGTGAGCCCGGAATTGCTCTGGGGACCGAACAGAATTCCTGTGTAGCCCTCGCTCTTCATCTTGCCAGATCATTCCATAACGCCATCATTTTCAAGTAAAAACCCCAAAATGGGCCGGCGCTCGAACCTTGACTTCACTTGTTAAACATAATAAGGAAAAAGGCCGTTAAGCAAATGGAAGGTATCACGTTCTTCGAAAGGGTTACGTGTCATGAAAAAACGGATTGCAGCAGCTTGTTGCCTGGTTCTTGTCACTGGAATCATGGGGCTTGGTTGCAAGGATGAATTGGTTGGCGCCCCCTGCATTCCGGAGACCGACAAGGGCGCGTTCACACCTTCCCTTTCTGGAACCACCTGGTCCATCGAGACGCGCTCGGTTCAGTGCGAGTCGCGGGGCGCGCAGATGGTCTGTCTGACCAAGACCCAGGGCAATCAGTATTTCACGGGTAGCCAGGCGGCGTGCGAGGTGAGCAAGGATCTGGAAGAATGCTGGGAAGAAGATCGGATCCAGCACAAGTTCTCCTTCTGCTCGTGCCGTTGCAAGGACGTGGATGAAAACACGTACAACACCAACCCCGACAAATTCGATTACCTCTGCGAGTGTCCACCCAACACCAAGTGCGAGGATGTGCTCGGTGACATCGAAGAGGCGCCCGAGAAGATCAAGGGCTCCTACTGTGTTCCCAACTGCATCGCACGTCCCTGTGAGGCGGAGAAGGTCTGTAGCCCATCCAAGGACAGCGAGAAACCCTGGGAGTGGGCCTGCAAGGAATACTAGACCGCCTTTTTGAACACCCCCCCCTGGCCAAGCCTCATCAATTCGGAAACAACGCCATTGTCAGCACGAGAAAACACCTGTGAGTCCGGCCGGCGCGGAGAGGATTACGTGTGCGACCGGATCACCGAGAACGGTTTCAAGATCATCGATCGCAACTTCCGGGAGAAGTTCGCCGAGATCGACATCATTGCGCAGGATGGCGAGACGCTCTGCTTCATAGAGGTCAGGACGAGGGCGGACGACACGTTGGGTCATCCCGCCGAGACTGTGACGCCCAAGAAACAGAGAACCATCCGACGGGCCGCCGAGGCGTACCTGGCGCGGAACAATATTCAGCCGAGGCCCATGAGGTTCGACGTGGCGACCATCATCTGGTCCACCGGGGAGTACCAGTATTTCGAGAATGCCTTTTGAGGCCGGGATGGGGTCAGCTCATCTTCACACTACTGCGATAGCCGTCCAGGAGCTTGTCCAGGCGCTCCAGGGTTTCGGTCGAGACCCCGCCTGCCTCCAGCTCGCCGCGAATTGACTCGAGTTCTTCCACGTCCTGATGCCTGGCCTCTCTCAGGCGCTGCACCATGTCGTCGAATTCCTGAAACACCTCGTGGAGCTCGTCCCCTTTTCTGAGCTTGGCCCACAATTGAAGATGATCGCCGTCGATACCCGAGAGCAATCTTCTTATCTTGTAGGCGGGCCCGGCGATCTTATGAGTTGCCACAATGGTCATCAGGCCGAGAAGTATCACCAGGCCCACGAGCCCGCCTCCGAGGGTGAGCAGCGTGCGGGTTTTGTCCGAATCCGCCTGCTTGATGAAGGCCTCCTGGGCTGCCGGTGACATGCCTTCCTGTGACATCGCCTGCATGACCATCAATTCGGTGGATTCCGCCAGCGTACCGTACAGGAAATACCCCATTATCCCAACGATGACTGCGGTTACCAGGGTCACACGCAGGACCCAGCTCAGCTGAAAATTTTTATCGATCAGGTAGTTTCGAATGTGTCGCTTCGGCTTGGGGCCGCCTGGTGAACCCTGCGCGCTCGCATTCATCGAGTGTCCTCCATCGAGTGTTGAAAACTAACGGATCTGGTTTCAATCCTCCAGAGTATGCAGCGTTTTGAAGACGTTGCCAATCAAAGCTTCGGCAACAGCCCTGAGCGCTTTCATCTGGGCTGCCTGCTCGGTCTTGCGGGTCATGGGTCCGGCGATCACCGGCACGGCGCCCTGTGCGGACGGCATGATGAGGAGGTTATAACCCGGGTTGGAAAATACGTTCAGGCTTATCTTGACGATCAACTGATCGCCCGAGTGCTCCATTTTGAGAATGGAACCCGAGAGTATGTAACCGCGCAGTTTTTCCTTCTTGAGTTTCCTGGTGACGTTCTTGGCCGTCATGCCGGGCTCCTGAATAATCACTCCAGGTTCCCGACGCAGTCGCTTGATGACCACGTTTCGGAGCATATCGGTCAGATCGTCCCGCTGTACTTCCGAGGAATTGCCCATGGCGTCCACGTGGATCAGAAACTCCGGCCTGGCTGCCTGTGCATCCTCCTCCGCGCCTTCGCCGCTCAACGCCTTGAGCACTCTCAGGGTGGCCTGAAGTTGTGATTTTGCGGCCTTGTTGGAGCTGGATTTCAGCGCGGCGGACACTCTGGGAATTACCGAGGTGTCCGCGATCTGGCCCAGAGCGGTAGCGGCGGAGATGACAACCAGTTCGTGATCGTCGTCGAGAGCCCGGACGAGCGCCGGGACACTATCGTGGCAGCGGATCTTCCCCAGAGTGTTGGCAGCCTGCACCCGCACGCGATAGCTTCCCCCGTTTTGAAGCATGTTTATCAGGTACTCGCTTCTGGCGTCCGCGAATGCATTGCCCCCAAGAAGGAAAATCACGACGACAATTCCTGTCGCCGTTCTTAATTTTTGCCGGGTTCCCAATGGCATCAGTATTATTCCAGGGGTGTTTACAACCACTATCGTTTTGACGTGACGAATTTCAAAAACATCAAACAACAGCCAATAAAATTCAAATTACTATTTGTGCAAGTCTTCATGCTTCATCTCTTCCATTATTCATTTTCAATAACAGGCTTGTAAAGCCCCCGCGCGTGTTTCTTGAGTTCTCAGTGGCTCCCGCAGGGGTTGACTTTTCTCAAGTCAACATGCCTAATACGCCGGTATTCGTCAGCTAAAGATGATCTAAAAGCGCCAAAAGTTCGGCACTTTACATTCGGGAGGCCACGGATGAGCCCAACAGTCCTCGTGGGACTAATCGTCGCAGCTATTGTCATAGTTGTCATCATCGTGATCGTCATGCGTCGGCGCAAGGATGAGCAGGGGGAACCCCTTCCCGAATCCGATATCGACCGCGAGCTTCCGCCCTCGCAGGAGGAGCCTGCACAGGAGCCCGATGAGGACGTCGAGTCCGAAGCTGCGCCCGAGGAGAAGGTGCCCGAGGCAGCCGAGGAGCAAGAGGTCAAGGCTGCGGAACCCATCGAGAAACGCGTGACGGCGCCGGGGGTTCGCCTCGACGAATCCGAGGAGGCGGTAGCGGCCCAGAAATTGCTCGATGCCAAGCGGGAACGCAAGCTCAAGAAGCTGCGCAAGGGCCTCGCGCCAACCCGCGGAGGGTTCATTGCCAAGATCGGCGCCATTTTCAAAGAGAAGAAAATCATTGACCCGGCGCTCCTGGACGAGTTGGAGGAGGCTCTCATCACGGCCGATGTGGGAGCGAAGACCACCGAATGGTTCATCACTCTTTTAAAGGAAGCACTCGAAAAGGACGAGCTTGCGGATCCGGATGCGGTATGGAGTCTTCTGCGTTCGGAGGTCGAACGGGTTCTGGCCATCGAGGCGGAGCCGTGGGATTTCTCGAAAAGCAAGCCGTTCACGATCATGGTCGTGGGAGTAAACGGCGTCGGCAAGACCACCACCATCGGCAAGCTCGCATCCCAGTACTCCGGACAGGGACACAAGGTTGTTCTGGCGGCCGCCGACACATTCCGCGCCGCCGCCGTGAACCAGCTGGAGATATGGGGACGGCGCACCAAGTGTGAGGTTATCAAGTCCAAGGAAGGCGCAGATCCTTCATCGGTGGTGTTCGATGCCATCAAGCACGCGAAGGAGAACGACGCGGACGTGGTCATCGCGGACACCGCAGGACGGCTTCACACCAAGGCGCCGCTCATGGAGGAGATCAAGAAGGTGTCCAGGGTCATGGAGAAAGCGCTGGACGGCGCTCCATATCAGATCCTGCTCGTTCTCGACGCGACCACCGGACAGAATGCGTTGCAACAGGTCAAGGAGTTTGGCGATGCGATTGACCTGACCGGCATCGCGCTCACCAAACTGGACGGAACGGCAAAAGGTGGAGTCATCATCGGCATCTGCCACGAGTATAAGATCCCGGTGAGGTTCATCGGAATTGGCGAGGCCAAGGATGATCTCCGCGAGTTCGACGTCAAGGACTTTGTGGATGCGTTATTCTATAAGGAAAAAGAGGCTGAAGAAGAATGAGCATTCGATAAATATATGAAACGACAATAAATATTGATTACGAAATGGACGTTGTGTTATAGTTGTCCACCAATAAAGACAGATTGAAAAAACTCAATTATTTTGAATAGTTACACGCGGAAAAGCGAAGTCACAAATCGATCGCAAAAGGAATAGGCGATGAAAAGAACACGCATCGAGCTGGCCATAATGTTCGTTGCTCTCCTCCTTGGGCCGACGACAGCATTTGCGCAGGACGAAGATACCATGTCGTTCGGCGAAGCGGAGGTCGAGGGAGCACCGGAGGAGGGTGAGGTCGAGGACTTCACGGGCGAAGAGGAAACGGTGCCCGGTGAGGAAGAGGGCATGGTCGAGGAAGGCGAAGGCGGCGAAGCCGAAGCCGAAGCCGGAGCCGGAACTGAGACGACTGATGAAGATGTTCTCAGTGCGCTGGAAGACGATGAGGATCTTGACACCGTGGGCGATGTCTCCGTGGGAGCAACTGCAGAGACCGGCGAGGAATCGGCGTTGCCGGGGCACCCCGTATGGGCGGTCCAGCAGGTGTATGCCCTGCGGGCACACCGTGTGGATGTTCAGCCCTCGTTCGGTTTTTCCATGAACGATCCGTTCGTGCAGCACCAGGCGTTCAGCGTCGGGGCGGCCTTCTACATTACAGAGGTTCTGGCTGCGGGTATCAGCTTCAACTGGTACCGTGGTCTGAACGCTCCTACCGAGACCAACTTCTCGGTAAGCCGCGCAACCCACCAGACTGTGCCCATCAACGAGTACATGCTGGGGGCGCAGATCAACTTCACCTATGTCCCCATTTACGGGAAATTCGCTCTTCTAAAGGAGTGGATTGTGCACTGGGACGTCTGGGTGCTCGGCGGCGGTGGGTTTATTTTCACCCGACCTTACGCCGTGATCGACCCCGAGTATCGTGAATTCGATTTCGGGATGAAGTTCTCCTTCAACGTGGGCATCGGAGGCAGGCTCTACCTGACTCGTTTCGCCGCGATCTTTGTTGAGCTTCGTGACTACATCTTTCCAGAGGAACTCGAAAGCCTGGAAACTTTCTCCACGGCCGAAGACAGGGCGGTCAAGGAGGATTGGATTGACGACAACTACAAGCTGACAAACAACGTCATGCTTCATGTCGGCGTCAGTCTGTTCCTCCCGTTCACTTTTGATTACAAGCTTCCGAAGTAAGTAAGATGAAGGCTACAGGAGAAATGTCAAAATCTGATACTGCTCGAAAGGGGCTAGGAACCATGAAGCGATATATATTTGTGTTGGCCTTCGCGGTGGTCTCGGTATGCACAACGGCCAAGACTGCAACCGCTCAGGAGATCCTTCTCGAGGGTCCACTCGCCGGTGCGCCAGCAGTGCGAAAGCTGGTTCAATACCGTGAGAAGCGGTTCTCCGTCGGGCCACAGTTCGGGTACACCATGTTGAACGAGTACATGCACAACTTTATGCTCGGTGCGAAGCTCGATTTCAACATCTTCGAGTGGTTGTCGGTGGGAGCGGTGGGATACTACGTTGTCAACGCCCCCACAAAGCTCACCACGCATATCTCCAATTCGGAGGATATCGCCGGGGATGCCACCACGCCGGCGGACAGTAACTTTCCGAGTTACACCGGCGCGGCCAATTTTGAGGAACAGGTGTCTCACATGAAGGGGATGTACCTGGCTCAGATTGGGCTCATTCCTTTACGTGGAAAGCTGGCCCTCTTCGAGAAGTTGTTCCTCGCCATCGACGGCCGTATTTTCCTCGGCGGCGGTATAGTTCATTACGAGGAGCGGGAGTTTTGTAGTCGCGGCAGCGGTGATAGCTGCGGGAGCATGAATTTGGACGGCAGCGGCTCCGTCGTTCGCGAGAGCCGCATAACCGGCACGTTCACCTTCGGTATAGGATTCACCGCGTATTTCAACGAGTGGATCGGGTTGAACTTCGAGTACCGGCTCGCGCCGTTCAAGTGGAATGCGGGCGGGACCGACGAGGCGGGTCAAGCCGGTACGGAGTGGGAGCTCATCGAGGAAGACGGGGTTGTCTTCTGGGATCCGGTCAAGAAGGGATCGGGCGACTACCCGGACGGCAATATCAGCGAGGCTGACAGGAAGTGGAACTCCAACCAGAGCATCGCCATAGGAGTCATCTTCCACTTCCCGCTCGAGCCCACCATCGCTAAATAAGCAGAAATTATTTCTTCTTGAAGATATCCAACAAGCCCGAAGTTTCGGTTTGTTGCCGCATACGAAGAATCCTCAACTGCCTGGCCGCGTCGATGTTCTGAGGGTCGATCTCCAGGGCTTTTTCGAAGAGCTTTTCAGCCTTGTCGGTCTTCTTCTCCCTCAGGTAGTAGTTGCCCAGAAGGTAGGCCGTCAGCGCCAGCTCCGGGTTTTTCTTATATAAGGCGATGAGATCCTTCTCGGTATGAGCCGACTTCTTCTTGGGGGCGACCAGGTAGGTGGTCCATATTCGGTACGCGCTGTACCGGGGCCTGCTCTCGATCTCTTCAGCCTGCTCCAGAAGCGGCAACGCGCGAGCGAAGTCGCCGTTTCTGAGAAAGGAGAAACCGTCCTCGAACAGGATCTCGTGCCGATTCTTGCCGGACCGGGTCTTGTGCTGTCCGGTCTTGTCCTGCGGGGCGGGAATAGATTTCCTTTCTTTGTCATCGATCTGTTCTATGTATTTCTTTCTTGTTTCGGGATTGATCAGGGTCTGGTGAGCCATGTGAATTCGTATGAACAGCTCTTCGATTTTCTCGTGGACCAATCCCTTGTCAATGTTCACCAATGTGTCAGGGTGATATCTCCGTTGTCGCTCCTTGAACGCCTTCGTGATCTCTTCGGCTGAAGCATTCCGCTGAACACCGAGAAGATTGAAGTAGTCTGCCGTTCTATACTTGATGTACTCGGCCAAAAACTGATTTGCGGTCTCGTTTCGGTTGGTGATCTTGCCCGTCTGCGGGGATTCGATCGGTTCATCAACGGTCAGGGTCACCGGCTTCTGGCCGGAGGGAAATCCAATCATGAAACCCACACGTTCCATGAGAAATAGCGCGTAAAGAATGGCGAGGACTGCGTCGAGATCTCCGATCTCCGCAACGATATCGTTGATGGTTGCCTTCTTCTTGACCAGTTGCAGGATCTTCACTTCCTGGATTGAAAGGTTGAGATCCGTTTGCGAGTATCGAGATTCC
This sequence comes from Deltaproteobacteria bacterium, assembly GCA_030591725.1. Taxonomy (GTDB): domain Bacteria; phylum Myxococcota_A; class Polyangia; order JAAYKL01; family JAAYKL01; genus JAUVAN01. The sequence continues at coordinate 582 of JAUVAN010000086.1, read as the reverse complement.
TCAAGGAGTAATGTTTCGTTTTTGGTGCTGACCTGCATCCTCTTGAGGATTTCTTTCGAGGACCAGAATTTCAGAACCCCGTCGAGAATGATCCGGCCGGCCGGCATCCTGGCGATGATGATGTCGTCCTTCCAGGAGTCGCCGTACTCGATCTTGAATTTTCCCGTTTTCCATTCGAAGGTTGAAACAACCTTGTGGATCAGGTGAGATTCCAGCTCCTCGAAAAGTTCGTGGGGGCCCAGGAGCTGTTGCTTGAGTACCACCTCGCCAAAACGTTTGCCTGTCCGGTGCATCTCAACAAGAGCGGTGGCATGCTGTTTGGCGGTCAATCGACCCTTGTCGACCAGGTGAGCCCCCAGGGTCTCCTCTGGAATGGAGGACTCGGCGTATACCGACAGGCCGTTCAGAAAGTAGATTCTCTTCTCGGTCGTTCCGGACACGATTCGCAGTTTGCAGGTTATTGATTGGGCAAACAGTTCGTGGACGATGAGCGGGAACGGGTATTCCTCCAGCTCGCCCAGTTCGGGAATCTCTTCGACCTCGCTTCGTACCGAGCGCCCATTCGTCTCCGTCAGGTCATCG
>JAUVAN010000443.1 GCA_030591725.1 Deltaproteobacteria bacterium | reverse complement strand
TCAGCGACTATCTCGAAGAGGCAGAAAAGGCAATCCGCTTTCTTTGCGATCACGACAACGCGAACCAATCGATTGGGGAAAAACGCCGCGGCTTCGAGCAGGCCTTTCGGAACTTTGGGGGTTCCGCGTTGATATTCAGCGGAGGGCTTTCTTTCGGCATCTATCACCTCGGTGTGGCCAAGGCGCTATGGGAGCAACAATTGCTCACCACCGTCATCTCGGGATCCAGCATGGGTGCCATCGTTGCGGCGGCCATATGCACCCGCAACGATGAAGAACTCGCTGACTTCTTCCACTTCCCCGAACAGATCCACCTTGAAGCAATGAAACGAGCCAAACTGCTGGAAATGGTCAAGAGCCGCAAGTTGCTGGACTTGAAACAACTGCTCGCGCACATCGAGGCCAATGTACCCAGCATGACCTTCAAGGAGGCCTACGAGCACTCCGGCCGCGTTCTCAATGTGACCGTGTCACCAACCCGCTCGCGACAAAAACCCCGAGTGCTAAACCACCTCACCGCCCCTGACGTGATGGTGACCCACAGCGCGCTCGCCTCCTGCGCCATGCCGCCCGGCTATCCCGCCGTGATGCTCCACGAACGAGATCGCTCAGGCGCGGTCGTCCCATACATGCCGACCGAGCGCTGGATCGATGGCTCCCTGCACGGCGATGTGCCGATGTTACGACTCAGTCGCCTGCACAACGTCAACCACTCCATCGTCAGCCAGGCCAACCCCCACATTCTGCCCTTCATCCAACAAGAGCGCAGCACGGGACCAGTCGCCCTGACCTGGCATATGTTTTCATCCATGGTCCACGCGCAGGCGACGGAAGTCCTGGGCGCATCCCGAAATCTCTGGCGCTCTTCACCCGCGCAAGCCTTGCTCGACCAGGCCCACGCCATGACCAGGCAGCACTATCTGGGCGACATCAACATCCAGTTCCCCTTCCAGCCGGCGCTCTATCGAAAAATGCTATCAAACCCCGACCTGGAGGACCTGAAGCAGTACATCCGTCTTGGGGAGCAAGCCACCTGGCCGCAAATCGCCATCATCCGTGATCAGACCCGCCTGAGCCGAGCCTTCGAAGAGGTGATCGCAAAGCTGACCCGGCACATGGAGAAAAAGACGAATAAACGAAGACCCTCCCCGGATTAGATACGTAGATACCAAATACCTAAGGCCTACTGAAAGGACAACATCACATGAAACAACATTACCGATGGATCCTCTTTGTTCTCGCCGCCATCCAGGTCTCTGCATGCTCGAAAGCCGAGAAAGTAGACCCAAACCCGGCGGTCGCCCCAGCAGCCACCCCATCAGTCGCCGACGGCTTGGAGCTACTACCAGGCAAGCGCCTGGGAAAAATTTCTCTGGGCATGACCCGAGAGGATCTCAAGAAGGTATTCAAAGACAAGATCACCGAGGAGAAAGACATTCCCGGGACAAATGAAGCATTTCTCCGAGCCGGTCCATACCGCGTCACGCTCATGGACGGCAAGGTCAATTCCGCCCAAATCAACCTTTTTGACGCCAAACAGATCAAGGTGAACGGCAAGGAGCTTCGAGCCGGTATCACGCTCGAAGAAGCCGCAAAAGTTTTGTCATCGTGCCAGATCGACCTGAGGCGCGGCGCCACCCTGTACCATTGCGCGGGCTGCGGCCTCAGCTGCCCGGGTAACAATATTCCTGAAACCCTGGAGGTTTCAGTCTCCCCGATGATCTCCAACGGCCTGGACTTGCTGCCAGGCAAGCGCCTGGGAAAAATCACCCTGGGCATGACCCGAGAGGATCTCAAGAAGATCTTCAAAGACAAACTCATCGTGAAAAAAGACCTTCCCAAGACAGGTGAAGCATTCCTCAAGGCCGGTCCATACAGCGTCACGCTCATGGACGGCAAGGTCGATTACCCCCGAACTTAACTTTTCGACGCCAAGCAGATCAAAGCGCACGCCAACGAACTGCGAGCCGGTATCACGATCGAACAAGCCGCAAAGCTCTTGTCTCCGTGCGAGATCGAAATGCGGTTGGGCGCCACCCTGTACAAATGCACGGGCTGCGGTCTCATCTGCCCGGGCACGACAACGCCTGAATCACTTGAGGTCTCAGTCTCCCCGATGACCCCGTAAGAAAGAGGGGGATCCCCGCCCACTCTCTGCGGCCGCCTTCACAAAAAGCACTCAAGCAAAGCGCGAGGAATGCCGCTGAACGAAGGTCGACCTTCGAGCCAATCAAGAAGCTGAAGGCCAAAGACGACAAACAGGTCAAGACTCGGTCAAGCCCGTCTCGGGCTTTCGTGATAGAATGCCTGCACTGAAATGATCGAGGTCCTGCAGGGGCGTGATGGAACCATTGGATCTGAGAGGGAAAACAATGAAGACGGTGATGATCGGGATCTTGATGGGACTGCTAGGACTTGCCGCGATTGCCTGTGGAGACGACGGCCTCGACCAACCGGACAGTGGTGCCCTGGACTCGGGCACAGATGGAAGCTCTGGTCCCGACGGTGATGCGGATACGGACGGCGGCGCGGATACGGACGGTGACGCAGGTACGGACGGCGGCGCGGATACGGACGGTGACGCAGGTACGGACGGCGGCGCGGATACCGACGGTGACGCAGATACCGACGGCGACGCGGAGACGGACGGCGGCGCGGATACCGACGGTGATACCGACACCGACACGGATCTCTGGGAGAACGTGCCTCCTCCTGTTGTGGGGGCCATCCAGCCGGCACTCATCTGTGGCGACCAATTAACCTACGAGATGGTGGTGACCGGCACAGACTTCATCGTCATGCTGAACGGAGAGGAAGATCCTCTCTACCCGACCCTTTCATTTTCAGGTG
>JAUVAN010000128.1 GCA_030591725.1 Deltaproteobacteria bacterium | reverse complement strand
TTTCTCGGTCATTTTTTTCACCTCTTAAAAGATTGGGAACACGGAGGATAGCGCAAATGGGTGGGGTGTTTCAAGACACAGCTGCGTTTCAAAGTTCTGGTCGGCAGGCTGGCGAATTATGCGCTAGCCCGGTTCTGGCGAGGAGGCCTCTGCTGCGATGCCCCAGCCAATGGATATTCTTCTTTGGGACTGTACGCAGTCTCGCAAGTACATGTTGATCAGATTCTGATAAGGGACTCCGGTCTCCATAGACATTTGCTTGAAGTACTCAATGATATCTATGCCCATTCTGATGGTGATCTGTTTCTTCAACTGTTTTGCGTAAGGGTTTTTTCGACCGTTCATTTTGGCAAAATCGTACTCTTTTCGCATTTTATTCTCCTTGAAGAGTGATCAGCTCTCTCTTGCTCAGCTTTCTCGCAGATATGATTCTGATCTCCGGTTCTTCCCATCGGTGACAATGACAAACAATCAACATTCGAGATTGATAGCTGCGACCGACCATGAGAAAGCGGTCTTCATCGTCCGAATGATCAGGATCGGGGTATTCAATTGCATCCTCGTCGAAGAACACAGTTTTGGCCTCTTCAAACGAAACGCCGTGTTTCTTTTGATTGGCTTTGTTCTTCTTTTCATCCCACGAGAATGATAAATACACCATAATTATATTGTAATTTTTTCACAATGCCTGTCAATCTCTATTAAAATCTTCTGCCCAAAAATGGGTGCCACACATTATGACGAGGCATCACTCATCGTCGACTACAGATAAACCCTTTTACGACAAGTCCGTTTTGAGTTAGAACGCCGCCGTGATTGACCTTCATACACACTCCACGGCATCCGACGGTTCAATGTCTCCTCGGAGTATTGTCGAACTTGCGAACAAGATCGGCCTGAAGGCGCTGGCGCTCACGGATCACGACACCGTGGCCGGCCTGGACGAGGCCATCGACGCCGCAACCGGGACCGATCTCATCCTGATCCCCGGAGTCGAGCTGTCCGCGTTGAACGAAAAGGGCAGCCTGCACATCGTCGGCCTTCACATCGATCACGAAAATCCGCATCTCGCCTCCGGCCTGAAGCGGGCGCTCGACATGCGGAATGAACGCAACCCGCGAATCGCGAGAAGGCTCGAAGAGCTGGGCATGCACGTTTCCCTGGAGGACGCCGCTGAGCTCGCCGGTGGAGAGGTTGTGGGACGACCCCACTTCGCCCACGCGATGGTGGAACGAGGCTACGCGAAGGACTTTAAAGACGCGTTCGCGCGCTTTCTGGGCAAGAACGGCGTCGCATACGTAATGAAGGAGCGACTGGCTCCCTCCGAGTGTATAGGCCTCATCCTCGGGGCGGGAGGGGTCCCGATCCTCGCCCACCCGGACCAGACCGGACTCGATGGTGAGGATCTGGACACATTCGTGGGGCAACTGGTGGACATGGGTCTGAAGGGCATCGAGGTCTTCTGCTCGAGCTACAAGTCCCACCTCACTGCCCAGTACACGCGCCTCGCCCGCAAATACAATCTCGTGCGCAGCGGAGGCACCGATTTTCACGGTACTCCCAAACCGGACATAAAGCTCGGGAAAGGCTTCGGCTCTCTGTATGTTCCGGACGAACTGCTAGAGCCAATCTTACTCGCATCGGCGGGAACGTGTGGGAATCGAACCCACCCAGCACGCTACTAACGCGCAATGACGGATTTGAAGTCCGCAGGGCCCACCAGGTACCCATCCGCTCCCAAAGAAACCGTGCCATGGTGCAGTTCAACCACAAGACTGTCAACATGCTGGTCGTTCGCTGGCAGAATTGTAAAGACACTTGCAATTAACAACGGTGATGCTTAGTCTCTACATCTCCCGTCACCAGTCGGGTTTCTCGCTTTTTTAGGGTATGTGATGTCATCGATAAATCTCCACAATGATGAGATCGGTATCAAGGTCGTGTACTATGGACCGGGTCTCGGCGGAAAAACCTCCTCTATCCAGCACATGCACCACGTCCTCAAACCCGACAGCCGGGGTCAGCTCATCTCCCTCGCCACCGGTATCGACAGAACACTCTACTTCGACTTCCTTCCGGTAAAGCTCCCCAAGATACGAGGGTTCTCCATCCGCATGTCCCTGTACACGGTCCCGGGCCAGGTACACTACGACGCCACTCGCAAGCTGGTTCTACAAGGCGCCGACGGCGTGGTCTTCGTCGCCGATTCGCAGCTGGCCAGACACGATGCCAACAACGAGAGCATGGAAAATCTCAGGGTCAATCTCAAAACCCACGGCATGAATCCGAACACGGTTCCCCTGGTCATCCAGTACAACAAACGCGATCTGCCAAACGTGATGCCGGTCGATCAAATGAACACGGATCTCAATCCCAGGGGTGTGCCCTACTTCGCAACCTGCGCCGTCTCCGGAGAAGGCGTGTTCGAATCGCTCAAGTCCATCACAAAACTGGTGCTGGCCGATCTCAAGCGCAAGGGCATCTACCAGGAAAAGGGCACGGAGACGGCATCTCGAAAAACCGAGGAAAGCAAGACACCCTCCTGGACACCGGAGATCGAGAAACCTCGCCCCAAGGCCCCACGGGAACAGTCGGCGATCGTAAACGCCATCGAGGCCCACATGGAGACCGTCTCTCCCTCGCAGATCCCCCCGGCCCCGGAGGAAGAGATTTCACAACCCCTCGGCCTGTCCAACCTGTGGAAACCCGGCGCCGGACATGAGCACATCATCGCACTGGAGCAGCATATCATCGAGGGCGACTACCTCGCGGCGGTGAACACGGCACAGGACGCGCTGCGGGCTCATCTCGACGATGTCGCCGGACCGGGAACCACAACAGCCGAGGCGCTCCTGGCGCTGGGCGTCCACGGCGGCCACTACGTTCGCTTTCAGGGAGCCGTGTCCCGGGGCGACCCCACCATCTCCGATGCGCTGTTCTGCCTGTTCTTCCTGACCGACGTAGATCTCCGCATGCAGGCCGCCGGCGTCCAGTTACTCCAGTAGAACGGGATCTACGCCCGGGAATTGATCTCCAGTTTTACGATTTGCGCGTGCGAGAATTTGCTCAAGATACGGAGCGTCTCGAGTTCGCCCAATGGGGTCGCAACCACCAACGTGGCCACATCCCATTTCCCCACGAGACGGGAGGCCAGGTAGGTCTCCCTCTGCGACAGGCCGTATCGATGCAGCTTCTCCCGAGGAACGACAAGCACGGGAACCTTGTGAGGAGGGATTTGTCCGTAGAGATACTCGATCTGAGACGCCCTCAGACCACGGAGAAGCTCCCGTGCATCCCTGTTGTCGGGATCCAGGTTGGTCGCCGTGGAGAGAACCTCACGTGCCTCGTCAAACTGTTTCTCATCAATCAGGAGGCGCGCACTGTCAACCAGCATGCTCACCGGGCCGATCGTCTCACTGACATCCTTCCCCTCCCAGAGCTCATCGATCTCTACCAATCCTATGGCGTGGAGGTCGAACAGACTATTATAAACCCTGAACCGACCATGGCCGATCCTCAAACAGAGATCTCCTATCGAGATGGGTGACCCGTATTCGCGAAGCTCGCGGTAAACGGGATCGCTGGACTCTCCCGCCATGGCGCGAACGACCATGTTGCCGGCCGGGAAGATCCCCCTGAACCGCTGCCAGTCGTCGAGCCTCTTCATCGCCTCAATGATGACGTTCTTTGTAGATATGGGGCTCGTGAGCGTATCCATCCTGGACATCTCGTGCGGCGAGAGCAGATGATCCGCCGGGCGCATCGTCGAAAAATGGAAGCTCCCCTCGTCCCTGAAAAAGAGGTCGAGCACCATTTCGAAGAGGTGCTCCTGCCGGACCCGCTCCATCTCCTCGTGACTCGCCGCGCCCTGACGGAGGAGTACATCCGGCATGGAATGCGCGTTCTTCGCCTCTTCGAGCGCACTTTTCAGCTGCTGTTCTGAAATAACGTTGTGGGAGAGAAGCAGCTGGCCCAGATCGAGCCGTAGCGGATCCCCGGAACCGACCGCCACGATATCCCCGCGATCGAACCCGAGGTAGGTCTCCTCCATATCGGCGGTTATGGTCAGAATCCCGTCCAGTTTTGATCCGTGTATCCACTGCACCAGATCGGCGAGCTGCATGGTATCCAGAGTTCCAAAGAGAGGCACGGTTTTACTCCTGATCTGTTTGTGCGGCGATCACAGACAACCGCTCGACGCGAGGACCTCCTCGCTCGATGATTCGAGCATACACAAATCTGCAGCCAGATCTAGCACTGTGAAGCGTCCCCGGATATCTCGGGCGCCGAGATAGCCACGCCTGAGATGGTCTGCGGTCAACCCCAGATCGCGAACATTGACAGGAGCCCCCGCCGCCTCGAGGATCCCGCGGACCCTTGCCGCCGGGCGCAACACATCCGAGAGCCCCTCCCATATGTTTCCCCACCTGCTCTTGAGGTGCTCGATCTCCGCCCGGTATTCCCGCTCCTGTAGATACTTGGAAAAAAACTCCGCAGCCACCTGTTCCCCGTGGGAACCGTGGCGCCTTGATATGCTGTCCCTCAGATCGGCCTCGCCGGGCCTCGCCGCAACCAGACCATCTACATCGATCTCGCCCGGATCCACGGACCTCAGGCGCTCGTACAGAGCCGAAGTAACGATGGTGGCCACTCCCACCTGGGCGCCGTGCCATCCCTCCACACGACCCTCGTCTTTCGCGGTCATGTCCCAGTAATGACTGATGAGATGCTCCCCTCCGGACGCAGGGCTGGACGATCCGGCGAGCTTCATGGAGATCCCGGACAGGAGGAGGGCCTCGCTCAACGCCGCGATCGACGCATGATCTCCATGTGCCAGACCCTCTGCGACATCGGCGGCGCGAGCCTCCGCCGCGAAGACGACCTCCTCGGGAACACTGCAGTAGTACGTGCCTCTCAGGATTCCCGACAGTCTGAAATCTGCGGTGCTCGTCGGCTTTGACTCCAGATCTCCAAGCCCCGCGGCCACGAGGTGACGGGGCGCGTTACACAGGATGTCCAGGTCTGCAATCACTGCGAACGGCTGATGGCATTCCACTGTTCGCTTGACCCCCGCCCGCGTTATCGCCGCGATGGCCGAGGTATAGCCGTTCATGGAGGGTGCAGTCGCAACGATGATGTACGGTATTCCGCGCTGGAAAGACGCCAGCTTGGCGAGATCGTTTATCGTGCCGGCGCCCACCGCAACCGCCAGATCCGCGCCTTTCAGAGACGCCTCCACCAGCGCCAGGTTATCCATATCGGCGTGAGGTCGGCCGCCCGCGCCGTCGGGAACGATACACATCCTGACGCGGTTGCCGTCCTTTTCGAGGAGTCCCCTCACCTCTTCGCCGGCCAGCTGTGCCGTCACCCGATCCGCCACAACGCAGATCTCCTGACGCCGGCCGATCTCGCGTGACCAGTCGGCCAGAGCGTCTACGGCGCCTCGCCTGATGACGATCCCTTTTGTATCGACAAAATGCGTGCGCCCACACGAACACTCCATGGAGAATCCGATGAGATCATCGATGGTGGTTGGTACCGGAGGCACTAGAAGAAGTTGAACACACGGACCTCGAAATCGAGATCGTGGCCGGCGTGATCAAACTCGTTGGGGGCCATGTGGACGAAGCACCCCGTATCGGCCGGCAGCGCGCTCGACAGATCGGGCTCGAAGATGATGGGACTGACGGTCAGGGTGCCCGACGTGGCCAGGGTCACACCGCTGTGAGGACATACTCCCGTGCCGACATCAATGACGAACGTCCACTCTCCATCGGTCTCATTCTCTTCGAACTGTAGAATCACGAGCGCCTCGGCCGCGCCGTCTGCGCCGGTGGTCCAGTGATGCGCCACGTGGTTGTCGCCCTCAACCGGATCGGGAATGCTGATGGTCCCGGTGTTGCCCTCGGTGAAGGTGACCTCCACACCCGAGTTGATCAGAACGACGTCAATCGCCTCTGTCTCGGCGGTCTTCCCGGCGGTGTCTGTCACCAGCGCCGAGATGGAAACGAGGCCATCGGACGCGTTGGTGGTATCCCACGGAATAGTAAACGGCGCCTCGATGGAGGTAGCGGCCACCGCACCGTCGATCATCAGGTCGACTTGCTGTACCGCGACGTCATCCGTCGCCGTCACCTCGACGTCAAACATACCGGCGATGGCCTGGAACAGATCGACATTATTAATGCTGATCGCCGGATCGGCGAGGTCATCTGCGCCACCCGCGTCCGCGCTGGTGTCGTCGCCGTCACAACCGATAATGACAATCGAGGCGATCAAGAATACTGCCCACACAAAATGTTTGTTTGCTTTACTCATGGTCTAATCTCCCTTTAATAAGTTTGTCAGCCGACAGTTGGCACGTGACAAAAACATTGTCAATATGACCACTGGACAGGCTGCGTCGACAAGTTGAAAAACGATTTTGTTGGTGATACGCCTCAAAATGGAGTACCGCTCATCTGTTCAGCGGATCACGAAAACCCGGAATCGACATGGCAAAAACGCCCGCGACATACGACGAAGCATCAGTCCAGACCCTGGACGCCCTCCAGCACATTCGCCTGAGAACCGGAATGTACATCGGCCGCATCGGCGACGGATCCAACCCCGTGGACGGCATCTACGTGATGCTCAAGGAGGTGATCGACAACGCCGTCGATGAGTTCATCATGGGCAACGGTCGGAAGATCGACATCACGCAAAACGACCACGAGATATCCATCCGCGATTACGGCCGCGGCATCCCCCTGGGCAAGGTGGTGGAGTGCGTCAGTGAGATCAACACCGGCGCCAAGTACAACGACGACGTATTTCAGTTCTCCGTGGGCCTGAACGGCGTGGGCACAAAGGCGGTCAACGCCCTGTCTTCCGAGTTCGAAGTCATCAGCTATCGGGAGGGCAAGTTCAAGCGGGCCGTTTTCGAGCGCGGCGAAAAGGTAAAAGTTCAGTCGGGCAAGGCAAAGCAGCGCAACGGCACCTTCGTGCGTTTCATTCCGGACCCGAAGATCTTCGAAGAGTACGGCTGGAAAGAGGAATACATCGAGCACCGGCTGCGCTACTACGCGTACCTGAACAGCGGCCTGAGCCTTGTCTACAATGGACAGATCTTTCACAGCAAGAACGGCCTGGGTGACCTGCTCGACGAGGAGATCGGCGAGGAGCGCACCGTTTACGACGGCCTGCACTACAAGGATGAAAAGATCGAGTTCATGTTCACCCACACGCAGCAGTACGGTGAAAGTTACTTCAGCTTCGTCAACGGCCAGTACACCAGTGACGGCGGGACGCACCAGAGCGCATTTCGCGAGGGCATCCTCAAGGGGATCAACGAGTTTTCCAGGAAGAACTACGCCGGAGAGGACGTGCGCGACGGGCTCATCGGCGCGGTGGCCATCAAGCTCAAGGATCCTGTCTTCGAAAGCCAGACCAAAAACAAGCTGGGCTCCACCGAGGTGCGAACCTGGCTCGTCGCCTCGGTCAAGGAGCAGGTCAACCTGTGGCTGCACAAGGATCCCAGATCGACCGAGAAGCTCTTCGAGAAGATCAAGCAGAACGAGCGAGTGCGAAAGGAGCTCTCCTCGATCAAGAAGGAGGCGAAGGATCGCGCCAGGAAGGTGGCCATCCACATTCCCAAGCTCACCGACTGCAAGGTTCACTTCTGCGATCCCCAGCCCAGGGGCAAGAAGGCGGTGGATCGGCGCGACGAAACAGTCATCTTCATAACAGAGGGCGACTCCGCCGGCGGCGCCATGGTGCAATCCCGGGACGTCTACACCCAGGCCATCTTCTCGCTCAAGGGCAAGCCGCTCAACTGCCACGGGCTCAAGCGAGACGCTATCTACAAGAACGAAGAGCTGTACAACATCATGCGCGCGCTGGGGATAGAAGATGATCTCGACGGGTTGCGCTACAACAAGGTGGTCATCGCCACCGACGCGGACGTGGACGGCATGCACATCCGCAACCTCCTGCTCACCTTCTTCCTTCGCTACTTCGAGGAGCTGGTCGCAAAGCGACACGTCTTCATTCTGGAGACCCCCCTATTTCGCGTACGAAACAAAAAAGAGACCACCTACTGCTATAACGAAACCGAGAAAAAAAGAGCGCTCACAAAGATCAAGAACCCCGAGATCACGCGCTTCAAGGGGCTCGGCGAGATCAGCCCCGGCGAGTTTGGCCTGTTCATCGGCAAGAAGATACGCCTCATCCCCGTCACCCTCGGTTCCCGCAGCCACGTCTCCAACACGCTCGACTTCTTCATGGGCAAGAACACCCCCGAGCGAAAGAAGTTCATCGTCGACAATCTGATCTCCAACCTGGATTAGAAGGGGCGAACCTGCGCTGAAGATCTATCACATCTTCAACGATGCATTTCGCCTGGCCCTGTACCGGTCGGGTGGCCGAGGGAGGTTGCCCTCCCCCGGCTCCCACAGATCCGGACGTGCGGGACTACCGCATCCGGCTCCTCAAGTTGGGAATTCGCTGCTCGGGGATGTATGAATGTGCAATCCACGGCAATGGCAGCGGAAATCGTTTCAGGTAGAGGTTCATCCGTCGCCAGTTGACCCGAGCCCGGTTCGACCGGCGGTCCAGCCACTTGCGCCATATGAAAATCACCCTTTGACGAAATCGATACAATGCTCGGTAATTACCGGTCACTCCATAGTATCCGTAGTGACCTCGCAGCTTGGCGCAGAGCGCCTTCCACTGATCCGTCAGCGCATCATGCAGGTGCCTTCTGCACCACTCACTCACTCTCGCGATAGCTCGGCTGAGTCGGTCCTTGGCCGTGGACTGGCGGATGACCCAGTTACCCTTGCGTGAGCGCTCCCAATGATGATTGAAGCCGAGAAAGTCAAACGATCCCGGTCGACCCGATCCGCCTTTTCCCTTGGGACCCTCCGACTTCGGAGGACGGTGAAATTTCACCAGCCTCGTCTTGTCCGGATGCAGCCTCATGGAATACTTTGCAAATCGTTTGGGTAACACTTCGAGGACCCGCCGCGCATCTTCCTCATTAGAGAAGACCATCACTGCGTCATCTGCATACCGCACGAGGTGAGTTTTTCCTTTCATCCGTGGTTTTACGTCTCGCGCAAACCAGGTATCCAGTACCTCGTGGAGATAGATATTCGCAAGCAGGGGAGATACTACCCCTCCCTGCGGCGTCCCCACTTTGCTATGGGTCACTGCGCCGTCTTCCAGCACACCGGCCTTGAGCCACTTTCCGATCAATCGCAGGAGCACTCCGTCGAGTACCCTTTGGCGAAGAATTTCCCGAAGGCTTTTATGGTCCATAGAGTCGAAAAACTTCCGTATATCGAGTTCCAGGACCCACCCGCCGTGCACCTCCATCATTGCCGTTCGCAGATCTTCCAGCGCCTGGTGCGCCGAGCGCCCAGGCCGAAATCCATACGAGCAATCCAAAAAGTCCTGCTCGTACACTGCGCCCAGCACCATTACGACTGCCCTCTGGAGCACCTTGTCCTCGTACGTGGGTATCCCTATTGGACGGGTCTCTTTACCCTTTCCTTTCGGGATATTTACCCGACGTACCGCCGGTGCCCGGTAGCTTCCGGATTTCGCGCGGTTGAGCAGCGAAGAGAGGTTTTCCTCCAGGTTCTCCGCGTACTGCTTCGCCGTCTTGCCGTCGACTCCAGGCGCTCCATCCTTGCGTGTCCGCCGATGCGCCTCATGCAGCCAGTTGATATCGATGTGGTGCGCGAGCGTCTTGAACGCCATATCGGGAGCTTCCTTCGCCAGCTCCGCTATCCGCGCAAGTTTCGTTGAGATGTCTTCGAGGTTTGGCCTCCTCTGCATCTTTCCCTCCTGCGGTCTCCTCAACTCGGCATCCCTCTTTCCTCTGCCGGGTCCTCTGGGGCGAGTTCCCCGACTTCACAGGTCATATTGAGATGCTCCGACTCCCGAACGCCCGTCCCGCTTCGCTTCGTTTCCTTCGCTCCGCAGTACCTCGCTGCGCCTCTCGTTCGCTCCTGACTGCGGTGAGAC
>JAUVAN010000075.1 GCA_030591725.1 Deltaproteobacteria bacterium | reverse complement strand
GGTGGTCGTCCACTGCTCGAGCCCCGTGGCGGCATGAAAAACGTGCAGGCTAGCGCCGGTCCCCTTCGTAATGATGAGGAGATCGTCGTCCGTTACCGACATCCCCCAGATCCCGTAGTCATAATTCTCCAGGGAAACAACGGTATGCGGAGTGCCGGAAGGCAAAGGGTAAACGTCGATATGATCGGTGGAGTGCCAGGCGGTGTACATGGTCTGGTCATGAATCGTAAACCTGGTGTTTGCTGTTGATATATTCAGGAAGGTCGGATTTAGCGCGACAAAAGTAATAGGGGTCAGACCCCTAACGGACCCGGAGGGTCTCGTCCAGGTTGGTGAGGGAAGCATTGTAGGAGATATCCAACCTTTCACCCACCGTGGTGAGAGCACTCAGACCGTCCAGGTTGGCGAGGGAAGCGTTGAAAGAGATCTCTATCTGATCACCCACCGTGGTGAGGGCGCTCAGCCCTCCCAGATTGGTGAGGGCGTTACTGTCCCGAATCTGCACCCCCCCACTCACCGACGTGAGGCAAATCAACTCGCTCAAATCGGTGCACAGGGGACAATCGATATCAAGACTTCCGGTAATCTCTGTGTATCCCGCAAAAGTCGCAACGTCCGATTGTGTGGTGATCTCGAAATCACCGCTGTACTCTCCGTTAGTGCAATCAGGGCCGGTATCGGAGTCGGCATCGGTGTCCGTACCAGCGTCGTCCGGCTCGTCCGCAGGACGCTTCGCCGGGGCGCATGCACAGGTCGCCAGCAGCGTCAGGCACAGAAAAAGATATTTTATGCCGATCATCTTGTTCCATCTCCATTTAATGGGACGATCATATCATCCAAACGCCGGTCTTTCCATCAACCCCGCACCGTGGTAACCCCCACACCGTTAAAAAGGGGCGATCATTTAATATGACGGAAGAAAAACGAGACGGCGGGGCGTCCGAGTCAAAACTGCGAGCGCACGTGGGCGAGTTGATGCTTGGGCTGATGGTGGTCGCGGTCGTGGTGATGATGATCGTGCCGCTGACCCAGTGGCTCATGGACCTGCTCATCGGCGTCAACATCTGTCTGTCGTTGATGGTGGTGACCCTGGCGCTCTTTCTCCGCCGGCCGCTCAACTTCAGCGCTTTCCCCACGGTCCTGCTCGTCGCAACTCTCTACCGCCTGGCCCTGAACGTGGCCTCCACCAGGTTGATCCTCACGCAGGCCGATGCGGGAAGGATCATCGGAGCGTTCGGCGGGTACGTGGTGGGAGGCGACATCCTCGTGGGCGCGGTGATCTTCGGGATCCTGGCGATGGTGCTTTTTCTCGTGATAACCAAGGGAGCGGAGCGGGTGGCCGAGGTCGCGGCCAGGTTCACCCTCGACGCGCTTCCCGGGATGCAGCTGGCCATCGAAACCGATCTCAAGGCCGGCGCTATCTCCGCCGGGGAACTCACGCGCAAGCGAACCGAACTGGAGAACAAGAGCCACTACTACGGATCCCTGGACGGCGCGATGAAGTTCGTTCGCGGGGACGCCATCGCGGCCCTGGCCATAGTGGGAGTAAACATCGTGGGCGGGGTTGCCATCGGAACGCTCCGGCACGGCATGGGGATAACCGAAGCGCTCGACACCTACGGCAGGCTCACGATCGGCGACGGGCTGGTGACCATGATCCCCGCGCTCCTCATTTCAACAGCAGCAGGCCTTCTGGTGACCAGGGTGTCCACCGGAGACGGGCAGGGGCGTCTGGGCGAGCAGATCGGCCGTCAGCTCACGGACGAACCGCGCGCGCTGATCGCGGCGGCGGCGCTGATGATCGTTCTTGCCGTCATCCCGGGACTACCCGCCTGGCCGTTTGCCGTTCTGGGCGCCGCGCTCGCCGGCGGAGGCATGGTCGCCCTGGTTCGCGATAGACGGGCCAGAGTCGGGCGGGAGCCCTCAAGCGTCGCTCCTGATTCGATCGGCGGTGCGACGAGCATGGGGCTGGATGAAGTCCAGGGGCTCATCGATGAGCTGGCCCGGTCACACCCGGTCCTCGTCCGTGAGTGTGTCCCGAAGATCGTTTCCCTGCCGGTGCTCGCGGACATGTTGTGTGCGATGCTGGAGGACGGCCTGTCCCGGAATGATCTTCCGGATCTGCTGGAGGCCGTGGTGAGAGAGCCCGCCGGCGTGGATGCGTGGGAGTTGATGGAGCGAGCGAGGAAGCGGATGACTTCTCTCATCACCAGGCAGGTGGTCGGCGACGATGACAAACTCGAGGTCGCCGTTCTCGACGAGGAGGTCGAGGCTGTCCTGTGCACCGGGCTCACTACTTCGTCACGCGGTCCCAGGCTGGCACTTCCCCCTGAGATAATGGAATCGATCGCGGCCGCCTGCCGTGAAGCGCTCTCCTCCCACGCCGGGCTCACAATACTCGTCCGATCCGATTGTCGCAGAGTGTTGTCCGAACTCCTGAGAGCGCGAGACCTGAGCGCGTTCGTGGTGGCCCACGGTGAGGTCGAGCCCCACGTCAAGGTGGTTGTGGGCCGCACGATCAAATTGCACTCCTGAGTTTGCGTCAATACAATCGTGGACGTAAATTGTTTTGAGCGATAGAATAACTAAACGAAAAAGGAGAACATATTATGCTTATTAAGAGTGGTTGGAAGAACCTCTTTCCATTGATGTGGTTGCTTGCGGCTCTGTCTGTAGCGGGGTGCGGTGATGATGATGACAGCGATACCGGCACCGATACGGACACTGATACGGATTCCGACACTGATTCAGATTCCGACACTGACGCCGATACCGACACTGACGCCGATACCGACACTGACGCCGATACCGACACTGACACCGATGCCGACACTGACAGCGATACCGATAGCGATACTGACACCGATACCGACACTGACACCGATACCGACACGGGTCCGGTGTTTTTCGAGGAGACATTTGAAACCTTCGTGAGCGGTGATCCGGACGGTCAAAACGGCTGGTCTGCCACGCCCACAGTGCCATTCGAATGGATCGCCAACACGGGTGGCACGCCGTCTCCGTCCACGGGTCCGAACGGAGATCATACTCTGGAGGTGGGAACCTATCTCTTCACGGAGGCGAACGGGGGAAACCTGGGGGACACCGCCGTCGTTGAGTCGCCCAGCATCAACCTGACCGGCGCCACCGCACCGGAAGTTTCCTTCTGGTACCACATGTACGGTTCGGTAATGGGCACCCTCGATGTGGATATTGATGACGGCACCGGGTACGTGAACGTGTGGACTCTCACCGGTGAGCAGCAGCAGAGCTCGGATGAACCGTGGGATCAAGGTGTAGCGGACATCTCGTCCTACGCCGGATCGACGGTCACCGTTCGATTCATGTCGACGCGGGCGGATGCCTTCACCGGAGACATGGGGCTGGACGACATTCAGGTCAGGGAGCCCATGCCTCCCGCCGTGGAGTTCTCGGCGAGCCTGACCGACCCGGCCACGGATCAGCCGGTGTCGTTGTTCGACATGTCCGCCAACGGACCCACGAGCTGGTTGTGGACGATCACCGGGCCCGGCACGGTCACATGGGAGTCGGGAACCACCAGCACGGATCAGAACCCCATCGTTTCGTTTGACGCGATCGGCCTGTACTCGGTCACCCTCGAGGCCACCAATACTGTGGGCAACGCCAGTCTGACCAAGACCAACTACATCGAGGTAATGGATATATACTTCGAGGAGGATTTCGAAACCTTCACGGGGATGTATCCAAACGGTCAGAACGGCTGGATCAGTTCGCCCGTGACCGGATATTCCTGGCAAGTCACAACCGGAACCACTTCGTCTACCAACACGGGGCCCACCGGCGATCACACCACAGGCACGGGCACATACGTGTACACAGAGGCGTCGAGCGGCGTGACGGGAGCGATCACGTTACTGGAAACCGAGCCCATAAACCTGACCGCCACAACCGCGCCGATACTCACCTTCTGGTATCACATGTACGGGTCCACCATCGACAACCTGGCAGTGGAGGTGAACAACGGCTCGGGATGGACAAATGAGCTGACCATCGCCGGACAGCAACAAACCTCCTCCGCCGCACCGTGGGAAGAATCGATAGTGGATCTGGCGGCGTACGTTAATGAGACAATCAACATCCGCTGGGTGGGAACCCGGAGTACCAGCTATTACGGCGATATGAGCATCGATGACATCGTGGTTCTCGAGCCGTCACCGCCGATATCAGATTTTTACGCCAGCGAGACCCTCGTGGGGCTGACCCAGATCGTCACTCTCACCGATACTTCCCTCGAAACTCCGACGAGCTGGCTGTGGATCATTACCGGTCCCGGTACGGTTACCTGGGAGAACGGGACCACCAGCACTGATCAAAATGTCGATATTTCTTTCGACACGGTCGGTCTCTACACGGTGGAACTACAGGCGACAAACGCCGTCGGCACGGACAGTGAGATCAAGACCGACTATGTCGATGTGCAGGACATCTGCCTGCTGGGTGGAGGAACCAGCATCAACACACACCTGCCCATAGAGCCCTACTACGGGTACTCGTTCAGCGAATCCATCTACTATTCGTCAGAAATGTGCGGCGCCGGGACAATCACGGATATCGCCTGGGAGCACAACGGCTCAAGCCTGATCACCTCCTCCGCCGAGCCGATCAAGATCTACATGGGTCACACCACCAAGACGACCTTCGCGAGCAATACGGACTGGGTCCTGTCCGGGAGCCTGACCGAGGTGTACGACGGAAATATCACGATGACTCAGACCGCCGGGTACATCAACATCACCCTGGACACTTCGTTCGTGTACAACGGCACCGACAACCTGCTCATCGCAGTGGACCGCAACATGGGCACCGGTCCGACCGGCACGAGCTCGGAGTTTTACTCATACTCGGTGAGTGGGAATCGCTCCATAACGCAGTACAACGCCACGGCGAACCAGGATCCAGCAACCTGCGCTATACCCGGATCGCTTTCCATCTACATGCCCAACACCGTGTTCAGTTACCTGTAACAGAAAAGGACGGCCGAAGATGAAAACAAGATACCGTTGGTTGGTCTGTTCGTTTTTGGCTTGTCTGTTGGCAGCCACAGCTTTTTCGGGATGCGGCGACGACGATGACGGGTCCGACAGTGGAACCGACACGGATACGGACACTGATTCGGACTCCGATTCGGACACGGACACCGATTCCGACACTGATACCGATTCCGATACCGACACGGACACCGACACCGATTCGGATGGCGGCCCGGACGCCTGCGTGGATCCGGTTCCGGGCGCGCCGGTCGTGACATCAGATGTACTGGTTTCTTATCCCACAAACACAAGTACAGAGACTTACACACTGACGTTCAATGAAGACGTGACCAACGTGAGCACGTCGACGATTTCGTGGACCGCAATCAGCGGTTCGGGCACCCTCGATTCAGTAACGGCTGTCAACGCCACCACCTACACCATCGCTTTCTCCGGCATGGCAAATGGTGACGCGTACACCATCACCGTGGGGACCGGAATTACCGACGTGTGCGACAATCCGGTGGCGTCACCCATCGACATCGACATCACGGTCGAAAGCAGCTACTTCCACGAAACATTCGACACATTCATCTCGGGCGATCCGGACGGGCAGAACGGCTGGACGGCAACCGCCAGCGGACCCTACACGTGGCTGGCCAACGTTGGAGCGACGCCTTCTCCCGTGACCGGACCCGACGGCGATCACACTTCCGGCACGGGCACATACATCTATGCGGAAGCCAGCGACGGTGCTCTTGACGACACTGCAACCATGGAGACACCCGCCATCGACCTCACCGGCACCACTGCGCCGGAGCTGTCCTTCTGGTACCACATGTTCGGATCCGTTGTGGGTACGCTGGATGTGGAGGTGAATGACGGCAGCGGCTATACCAACGTTTACTCGATCACCGGGCAACAACAAACCTCTGCGAGCCAGCTCTGGACACAGATCATTGTCGATTTATCGGCCTACGTGGGCGATACGATCAACGTTCGATTCATCTCCTCGCGGGGAGACGGCTATACCGGCGACATGGCCATCGACGACATTGATGTTCGCGAGCCCCCGCTGCCACATGTGGAGTTTTACGCAGATACTTACATCACCCTTCCGGGGAGCATTCTCCACCTGTACGATCTGACGACAAACCTGCCCATCAGCTGGCTGTGGACGATAACCGGGCCAGGCACTGTCACCTTCGAGGAGAGCACGGTCAGCACCGATCAGGACGTGGCCGTCTCCATGGACACCGTCGGGCTGTACACGGTCACCCTCGAGGCAACCAACAT
Organism: Deltaproteobacteria bacterium; assembly: GCA_030591725.1. Classification (GTDB taxonomy): domain Bacteria; phylum Myxococcota_A; class Polyangia; order JAAYKL01; family JAAYKL01; genus JAUVAN01. The sequence goes on along the minus strand of JAUVAN010000075.1, from coordinate 7,375 downwards.
CAACGGAACAGCCTCCAAGGTGAAGACCGATTACATCAGCATCGAGAACACATGCACGCTCGGCGGCGGAATCTACACCGCGGCCAGCATTCCCATGGACATGTATTATGATTACTCTTACAGCCAGTCCATCTACGACGCCGCAGACATGTGCGGTGGCGGCACGATCATCGGAATATCCTGGGAGTACAACGGCGCGGGCGCATCGACCGAGACCATCGAGATTGCCATGGGCCACACCACCAAGACCGCTTTTTTGAGCACCTCGGACTGGGTAGCCTGGTCATCTCTCACGTCGGTATACACCGGCACGATTTCGCTGGCCGCGACGCCCGGGTGGCACACGATCACCCTGGACACATCGTTTGTTTACAACGGAACCGATAACCTGGTGGTCGCCGTGGACAGGAATACGGGCTCGTACTTATCGTCACTCTACGATTTCTACGCCTTTTCCACCGTGGGCAACATGTCCATTGAGAAACATGTGGACTATACCAACATCCTGCCGACCAGCCCCGGCACCGGATTGCTTCGGACGTACCTGCCCAACACCGAATTCAATTACTACTAGCACGACGGCAACCGTTGACCTTGAAATTCGACACCAACAATTACCTGTCCTGGTACATCCCTCGCGTCATGTCCGGCGATGATGCGATCAACCTGCACTCCAGCGGAGTCCCGATGGTTCTCCCGTCCGAACTGGACATTGACGATATGGTGGGGAATCCATTCGAAACGACCACCCGCCTCGAACGCGAATTGGCCGCCTGGTTGGGCATCGAGCCAGGGGAGATCGTCTTCACTCCGGGCGCAACAGGGGGCACGCTCCTTGCGTTGCTTACCCTCGCGGAACCGGACGGCAACATCGTCGTGGAGAAGCCGATCTACGAGCCGATGCTCAGGCAGGCAGCGGCCCTTGGCGAGATCAGACGCATCGAGCGACGTTTCGAGGATCGCTGGAGACTCCCTCTCGAAGACGCCCGGCGACTGATCGACGACAAAACTTCAGTGGTGATGATCACCGAACCACACAACCCGAGCAGTATCCTTTCACCACGGGATGACATCGAAAAACTGGCCTCGTTGGCCGCTGAACACGGAGCTATCCTGCTTGTAAACGAGGTGTACGGGCAATTCTGCGAAGCGCCTTCCTGTCACGGTCTGGCGAAGAACGTGGTCGTCGTTTCCAGCCTCTCCAAGCTGACAGGGGCCTACTGGGCCAGGGTTGGATGGCTCTCTTCCAGCAAGGATCTGAGCGCCCGATTCAGAACGGCCCACTGGAATATGGGGATACCGGCTGCGCCCGCCGCCCAGGCCGGACTCGCCTTCATGAAAGACATCGACAGATTCCGTGACCGGGCGATCGGACTGTCCGCGAGCGGGTTGAAAGAAGTGAGGGAGATGATCGCAAATACCCCTTCCCTTTCATGGCACGAGCCGGATGCCGCAGGTTTCGCGTGTATAAAACTCCCGGCAGAAATCGACGATCTCGAATTGGTAAAGAGGCTCCATGAAAACCACGGAGTTCTCGTTATTCCCGGAGGGTGTTTCGAGACGCCCGGCACCGTCAGATTGAGCTGGATTCAGACAGGAGACCGGCTCTCCGAGGGACTGGCGAAATTTATAAAAGCAATGTGAGGGGGGGGCCTTGTCTAAACTTCCTCGTCGAGTCTGGGGCCGGGGACGCGGACGTCTCCGCGGCGGGTGGTGTAGCCCTGGCTGTCGCAGTAGTTGAGCAGAGGCAGGGCGTACTTTCTGGTGGTGCCCAGCAGGGTCCTGAACTCGGACATGGATATCTCCGGGACAGTTTCAAACTTCTTTTTGAGCAGCTCCACTACTTCCTTCACAATACTCGAATGAAAATAGATCTTCCCCTCCAGATTGATCGCCCTGCCCTGATCGACGAGGACCTGCAGCAACTGACGGGCCGACTTCTCATCCAGGGAAACGTCCGACGCCAGCGCACCGATATCCGACGGCGCAAAGCGACCTTCAACTAACTCCTGCTCCATACCTGCGAGGGCGGCGCGCTGTTTTTTTGTCAGCTTTACCTCGAAATCGTGGAGGGCGAGGAGATCGCCGCTCGGGGCATTTATCTTGAGATCAGAGAGGGCGAGATCGACGAAGTGCCTGGTGATGAAATCAGGCAGCTCCTTCTTCCATCGAGAAAGGATCTCTCCCCTCTTGGCCCCTCCGCGCAATGGATTTTTGGAATGGTATTTCCCAAGGACGCCGGTCAGATCGGCAATGAAGTCGTCGTAGAGGCTTGTTGCGCAAAGATGTCTGGCTCCTCTCGCCTCGAGCTCGATCACCTGACCTTCGATGTTCAACCCGCCCAGTAGATCCTCTACCCTATCGGAAGACAGACTGGTTCCCGTAACGAGATCGTCGAACGTGACCACCCGCCCCTTGGCGAGGATTCGAAGAACCACCTGCTCCTCTCTGGAGTCTCCGAGTGCCTTGAGTGTGCCCACGATCTTGTCCGTGTGACGTTTGCGGTGCTTGGTCGGGTTGGCGTCAAGGATGCGGCCTCCGCCGATTGTCAGCGCAGGGGAGTAGCGTCGAATGACATACCTGTCCAGGCGCTGGGCCGAGGTACGCTCCTCGAGGCGGAGTTGAACCAGACCCTCGCCCCCCGGCTCGATTCGGTCCATGTCCAGGATCACCGCGCGTGCCATTACCTCTTTTGTTCCGATATGGACGCGAACGCGCTGACGCTGTTCGAGCGGGATGGGGCTACCCTCCATGATGCGGCACTCCACATCGAGCATGAAGGTAGGTTTGAGACGTCCCGGAGTGGCGAGCACGTCTCCGCGAAAAACACCATCCACGGAGATCTGGGGAATGTTGATCGCCACACGCATCCCCGCCGTCGCGGTCCTGGCGCTGGTTCCCTGGCTTTCTATTGTGCGAACACGAACAGGATCGCCCCGTGGAAGTATTTCCAGTTTGTCTTCCACACTCACAGCGCCTGACAGGGCTGAACCGGTGACCACCGTGCCAAAACCCTTGATGGAGAAAACTCGATCGATCGGAAGCCTGAAGATCGAACCCGGCGCCTTGTCCTTCTTGCGCCCGGCGAGTTCGAAAAGCGCCTTGCGAGTTTCCTCTATCCCCCTGCCGTCCAGGGAGTCCACGCGGATGATCGGTTTTCCTTCCAGGAAGGAGCCGGCCACCATTTCGGCGATATCCTCCGCCACGAGATCGATCCAGTCCTCTTCGGCAAGAGCGCACTTGGTTATTGCGATAATACCGTCTTCGACATTCAGCAGCCTGAGGATATCGAAATGCTCTCTGGTTTGCGGCATTACCCCGTCATCAGCCGCCACTACAAGGAGCGCGAAATCGACGGTGGCCACTCCGGCCACCATGTTCTTGATGAACCGCTCGTGGCCGGGAACGTCAATAATGGCGATGCGATCACTGAGAAACGCGTAGCCCAGCTCGATTGTGATGCCTCGCTCTTGTTCTTCCTTGAGCCGATCCGTGTTGGTTCCGGTAAGAGCTTTTACCAGCGCCGTCTTGCCGTGATCTATATGCCCCGCCGTGCCGATGATTACCGGTTGCATGAATGGAAGGTTACACCCCAACGTTGAGCTTTGTTAGAAGAATATTTCGATCATTTGAGGTAGAATACGATAGTTCAATTCAATTGTGCGACCCATGCAAAGATTGGCAAAGAGACAATGAACACAAAACTTTCCACTATCTGTATCGCGGTGTTGGCGTCGGCCCTTATCGCTTGTGAATCAAACAAGAGCCCCGCAATGGTCGGCGACAGCGGCGTTACCGACACGGACACGGATTCCGACACCGATACGGATTCCGACTCGGATACAGATTCGGACTCTGATTCGGACTCTGACACCGACAGCGAGTGCGGAGATCCGATCATGCACGCCATCGTGAGGGATTTCCCGTCCAGTCACCCTGATTTCGAGACCTATTTAAACACGGTGGCCACTCCCGGGATCGTCGAGGATGATCTGGGAACGGACGGCAAGCCGGTCTACCCACACCCCGGACCATTCGGTACCCCCCAGCAAACAACGGGACCAACCGAGTTTGCCCAGTGGTACAACACCGACGCCGGTGTGAACGAGGAGTTCGCGGTGGATCTGACACTCGTCGAACAGGACGGCGGTGTGTGGACCTACAACAACCCGATGTTCTTTCCGGTGGGCCCGACGGAGGGTTTCGGCGAAGAGGGCAACGGGGAGAACTTTCATTTCACCACCGAAATTCACATCGAATTTGTTTACAAGGGCGGTGAGATCTTCACCTTCACGGGCGACGACGATCTCTGGCTTTTTGTAAACAACAAACTGGTGATCGATCTGGGAGGGCTGCACCCGGCTCTCACCGATACGGTCGCCCTCGACGACGTGGCGACGCAGGCGGGGCTCATCGTGGGCGAGACCTACCCGATGGATATTTTTCACGCAGAGCGCCACACCTTCGGATCCAATTTCCGCATTGACACCACCATCGACTGTTTTGATCCGGTCATCGAATGATGCAACCCGGCGATCAGTGGGTAATGGACGAGCCCGGCTACGGGCGCTCCCCGAGGGTGTGCACGGATGAAGAAGGGCGACCATGGGTCGTCTGGATATCCTGGACCGAAAACGGAGAGTGCGTTCGCGCGTGCAGGCTAGGGACGGATGGAACATGGGCGCCTTCCTTCGCCTGCTCACCGGTGGAACCCATGGTGACAGATGTCGCCATCGCGCCCTGGGGACACGGCGTTATAGTTTCATGGATCGATGGGGGCGACGGCGAGATCAACGGGCTGAAGATCCGCGAGATCGACAGATTTGAAAAAGGCGGTCCCGTGCGCATGGTTGTGCCGGCGCGTAGATCTCCCGCAAATCTGGCCATGGTTTCGGGACCCGGAAAGTACATTATGGTCTGGACCGTCAACGCTCCCGCCGGACGCAGGCTCGAGGGGGTCAGCGGCCCAGATCCCGGGGCTTCTGCTATTTCCAAGGCAATCTCTCAGGGGCCGGGCATGCACGTCAACCCGGCTGTTGCTGTTGTGGATGGCGCGGGATGGGTGGCGTGGCAGGCCATAGTCTCCGGCGAGAGCCGGATCATCGCCGGGAGGCTGGACGGACCCAGAGTGGAGGTATCGCGACTGGTCGAGGGCTCTTCGACCGGGGGTATCGCCGCCATGCCACACGTTATCGGAGCAGCGGGAGGCGGGTTGTGGGTAGCATGGCAGTCGGATCTCGACCCCGAAGAGGGACCGGGTCTGGTGCGATGGATCCAGGTGGCTCATCTCGACAGTGACGATCGCATTGCGCTTCCTGTCGCCCCGATGACCGGAATGAACAGAAACGGACGCGGTGAGGATCAGGGCTTTGAATCCCCGCAATTGGCCGTCGGACCGGACGGCAGGCTGGTAGTCATCGGTCGCGGATCACAGAGCCTGCGCAGGCAAGACCTGGGCAAGAGCGGCTGGAGCGAGCGGTCAATGATAGGCAACGAAGGCTGGGAATGCCGGGGTTCCCGTTACGACACCAGCGTTGCCCGAGACGGGATCTTCGTGGCGGGGCGCGAGTCGGAGGGGATCGTGGTCAGGTTGATCTCTCACGGAGATTCCTCTCACGGGGGTGAGCCGGAACTCGGGGCGCCTTGCGATGTTTCACCCAGGATCTCGGATCGAAGCAAAATAGAAACAGTCGACGGATGCACGGTGGGCAACCACAGGGTGCTGTTCGGGGACATCCACCAGCACACCATGATGTCGGACGGAACCGGAACTCCGAGGGAAACATACCTGCGGGCACGGTACCGGTACGGTGACGAAATCTGCGCCGTTGCCGATCACGAAAGTTTCCTCGGCAAGAGGACCCCGCCGGGGGAATGGTCGCAATTGAACAGGATCGCCGATGAGGCCTACGAGCCGGAGGCTTTTGTCACCCTTCACGCATTCGAATGGACCGGCGCCATGCACCCCGGCCCCGGTCACAAGGTCGGATATCTCCCGCCCCGTGGAGGACCTGTGTTTTCCAGGGACGATCGGGCGACCAGAGACACCGCCGGGCTGATGGAGGCCTGCCGACGCGTGGGGACGCTCATGTTCCCGCACCATGTGGGCTGGACCGGCGCGGACATGCAGGCACACGATCCCTCGGTTCAGACCTGCTGGGAGATCGTCTCCTGTCACGGGGCGTACGAGCGGCCGGGTGTCGGCCCCATCGGCACGAGGGGCGACGACAAGGACGGACAATTTGTGGCCCATGCTCTCGACGCGGGGTTGCGATTTGGTTTCGTGGGGGGATCGGACGGGCACGGTCTCAACTGGCACCACGGCGTCTGCAGAATGAAGGACTCGCACAGATCAGGATTGACAGCGGTGCTTGCGCAGGATGTTACCCGGGATGCGGTGTTCGAGGCCCTCAAGGACAGGAGGTGTTACGCAACCTCGGGCGCAAAGATCGGCCTGTGGTTTGAGATCGCCGGCATGCCCATGGGGGAGGAGATCCCCGTCACCGAGTCGGTTTCGTTCACTGTGATAGTGCAAGCCACCTGTGACATCAATGAGTTGAGTCTTGTCACGAACCTCGGTCGCGAGATTCCTCTCGAGACGGGTTCCAGCTTCGTGGAGGCCAGGGGAACGCTCCCCGTGCCGCCGGAGGGCCGATGGGCCTATTACTATGTGAGGGTCGTCCAGGAAGATGGGCACGTGGCCTGGTCCTCTCCAATTTGGCTGGACGCACCCGGTTCGTCGGGCTCGGGCCTGCCGGCCGCCTGACCATTTGAAATGGTCACATCACTTTTGTTCTTCCATATCGTTTTTTACCACAACCTGATTTCCATCTCTGGTATACTTTTACTGCGACAGTTACATTCAAAGAGCCCTTGAGCGATTTCGGGAGGTATCCATGAAGCGCGTTCTATTGTTGGTTCTGGTGCTGCTTTATGCGTCCTGCGCACAGATAGAGCCTGAACAAGTATTGGGCGAGACGGACTCGGGGACCAGCACCGACACGGACACCGATGCCGATACGGATGCGGATTCCGACACCGACTCCGATACGGATTCCGACACCGATTCTGATACCGACACATCTCCCGTGGAATGCGACGACAGCGGGGACTGCGGCGGAGATCCGTGCGTGGACGGATATTGTTGCAACGATGCGTGCGACGGAGCGTGCGAAGCATGCGACATTACGGGATTCGAGGGGACGTGCACGTCCTACTCAGACGGAATGGATCCCGAGGGCGATTGCTCCGACGCGGGTCCTTCGAGCTGCGGCGAGACAGGCGTATGTAACGGCGTGAGCGGCTGCGCGCTCTTCCCCTCGGGAGTCGTTTGCGATGACCTGGAGCCGTGCACTTCGGACGACCAGTGCGACGG
>JAUVAN010000096.1 GCA_030591725.1 Deltaproteobacteria bacterium | reverse complement strand
CTCTACAAGGACTACGTTCTCTCCAGGGGAAATCCCATCGTGGATGTGGCCGACATGTTCCGGCGTCTCACGGCGTGGCTGAACGATACGGGGACTTCCCTAAATATCATTGGCGCGGGGGTGACCGGTTATGCGTCATCGATCCTGCATCAGGCGTTCGATCTGGATCTGGAGATCGTGGAGACTGTCGCCCACATGAAATCCGCAAGAAGCCTCTACGGCGATGTGGATGTTATCTGCGATGTGGGGGGCCAGGACATCAAGGTCCTCATCATCAAGCATGGGCGGGTTGTAGATATTCGTCTCAACACCCAGTGCAGCGCCGGAAACGGGTATTTCCTGCAGAGCATGGCAGAGCAATTCGGCGTCCCCATGGAGGAATACGCGGATCGGGCGTTCAGGGTGCGCCGGGCGCCGTCGTTCAATTACGGTTGTGCGGTCTTCATGGAACAGGACAAGGTCAACTTTCAGCAGCTCGGATGGAGCAAGGACGAGATCATGGCAGGCCTGGCCCTGGTCCTGCCGTTGAACATCTGGAATTTCGTCGTACAGGAGGCGAACCTCCGGCGACTGGGGACGAGCTTCCTGTTGCAGGGAGGTACCCAGAAAAATCTCGCTGCGGTCAAGGCCCAGGTCGATTTCATCAAGAGCAGGGTTCCGGGGGCGACTGTTCGTTGCCACAAATATGCGGACATCGCCGGCGCCATGGGAGCGGCCATCGAGGTGAAGCAGAACGCCGGTGACGGTCCCAGCACCTTCGTTGGTCTCGAGCGTGCCGGACAGATAGAGTTCAAGTCCATCAACGATGAGAGTACCGTGTGTAAGTTCTGCTCGAATCGCTGCCCGCGAACGTTCATCGATATTCGCACCTCCAGCGATCGAGAGGTCCGGCACATCACCGGCTACGGATGCGAGAAGGGAATGGCGCAGGATGTCGCGAGCATGCGCGAGCGCGAGAAAGAAAAGCTGGCGCTGCAGGATCTCAATCCCAACCTGGTGAAGGCGTCGTGCGACGAGGTCTTTGCGCAATACGATTTCGAGAAGTCACCGTTCGCCGCAACCTCGGATCGAAGCCACATGGTTGTTGGAATGCCGCGGCTGCTCAACCTCTACGTATACGCGCCGTTTTTCAGCACGTACTTCCGATCTCTGGGGGTGGGGAAGGTCGTGTACAGCGACTACACATCCGAAAAGCTCTGGAGCGAGGGCAACAAGTGGGGCGCGATCGATCCGTGTTTTCCCGCAAAGGTCGCTCCTGCGCATGTGTACAATCTCTTGTTGAACGACGAGGTGACACACATCTGCTTCCCGATCATCACGCACCTGGAGTCGATGGTGAACGACGTGCTCGGGAACAACGCCTGCGTCATACAGATGGGCACCCCGGAGGTGGTCGACGCCGCATTCACAAAGGACAGAAATCATTTCACCGAGCGGGGCGTGGAATACTGGAAGCCGCTTGTTCGGATGGACCGACGAGCCGAGGCCGTGGGGAATCTCTTCGACTATTTCGGCGATCGTCTTTCCCTGACCGAGGAAGAGAACGCTTACGCGGTAGAGCAGGGTTTTGGGGCCATGGAAGAGTATTTCTCCACGATGCGCTCCGCGGGCGCACAAGTGCTGAACACACTTGTAGAGGAAGACAGGATAGGTATCCTCTTCATCGGGCATCCTTACCACCACGATATCGGGCTTAATCACGGCATCCTCGAGGAGTTCAGATTGCGCGGGTTCCCCATCCTCTGCATAGAGTCCATCCCCACGGACGAGGAGTTCCTCGGTCCCCTGTTCGACGTCGATGTGGCGGCCGGCGCGGTCCGGTCTGCGGTGGATATCTCCGACGTGTGGAAGCGAAACTTCAACCGGAACACCAACGTCAAGATCTGGGCGGCCAAGGTCGCGGCGCGCCATCCGAACCTGGCGGTGATCGACATCAGCAGCTTCAAGTGTGGGCACGACGCGCCGACATATTCATATGTGGACGCCATCCTCGATGCGTCATTGACACCGCATTTCCTGTTTCACGACCTGGATCAGAACAAGCCTTCCGCTACTATCAAGATCAGGATTCAATCAATTGACTATTTCCTGAGGTTGGAAGAGGAATTACTTCGGGAGCGGGTCAATGGCATGGCAGGACAGATGGAGGAGATCGCCTGATGAGCGCAGGGAAGACAAAGCCGACGAAGCCCGTCTCGCTTGCGCCCAAGTATGTGCTCGAGGATCAGTGGCAAGGCTACCGGACGCTTCCCTGGCGCAAGAAGGAAAAGAAGGACGCCACGGTGATGTTCAACTTCGTCGAGCGCAGGAAATCATACTTTCTCAAGGCGTACTTCGACCGCAATGGATTCAAGTCCCACGACATGGGCGATCATATCAAGGAGGACGTGCGCTGGGGCAAGGAGTACGGCAACCGCATGGAGTGCAATCCCATGTACTTCACCTCGGGAAGTATGCTGCGAAACCTGTTCGAGATCGAGAAAGAGACCGGGCTCTCAAGGGAAGAGATCGCGCGAAAGTACGTGTATTTATGCGGCGGCGGCCAGTGCGGCCCGTGCAGGTACGGCATGTATCCGCAGGAATATATGAAGGTTGCGAACGACGCGGGTTTCAAGGATCTTCGCGTCATCATCTTCTCCTCGGATATTGGGGCAAAGGAGCTGGTCAAAGACAACGCACTGCCCATGAACCTCATGTTCAGGATCAATCTGATAATAGCCGTCATCCTGGCGGATCTGGTTCACGCTGCGGAATGCGCGCTGCTGCCCTACGTCCACGACAAGGATCTCGTCCGGTCCACGCTCGGGGAGGCGGAGAAGATGCTTCTCGATGCGTTCAGGAGCAAGGCGTATATCTTCAAGATTCCCAGGGCCCTGAGGAAGGTGGGGGACATGTTGGCGGCCATCCCTCGCAGGGAAGAGAAGCTGCCGCTGATTTTCGTGACCGGAGAGTTTTTCGCCAACCTGGCTCACAACGACGGCAACTATAATCTCAGACGGTTTATCTCGGAAGAAGGTTGCGAGGTTATCCCGGGGAACCTCACGCAGAGAGTTCTTTACGACAACTGGCGGCGTACGGTGGAAGCCCGTCGGGGGGTCAGATTTGCTGCCGATAACAAGGAACGCAGGTTCTGGAAAAAATCCTTGAGGAAGCAGCGAAACAGCACCGCGGTCATCAACTGGTTGTATCGAAGGTTCGTGAAGGCCCTGGCCCCACATAGATTCGGCGCGAGAATCGAGTTGATGGATCTGGACGAGATTGCGGATCTGGGGAGGGACCTGTATCACCCCGAAATATTCGGCGGCGAGGGCAACCTGGAGATCGGCGAGGCAATACACTACTCGGGAAAGGTCGATGGTTTCATTTCCTCCAAGCCGTTCGGTTGTATGCCGTCTTCCGGAGTTTCCGACGGAGTCCAGGCCAAGGTCATGGCCATGTATCCGGATCTGAACTTTCTCTCCATCGAGACCAGCGGTGACAACGATGTGAGTATCCTGAGCCGCGTGTCCATGCTGTTGTTCAAGGCCAGACACAAGGCGGCTGCCAGGGGCGCGGGAGGCGGGCGGACCTCCGCGAAGGAGATGGTTGAACAGAGCGAGCGATCACCCTCCGGCAAGTTCGCAGTGAAGAGCGTGGACGATATCGTAACCGAGACGAGCTGACCGGCATAATGTCCCCACAGTCATGTGGCTTGATTCACAACCGGCAAAGCTGGTAGGCTTGAAGCCTCAATTCAAACTAGGAGGGAAAGAAAATGTTCGCATTTTTCACAATGGGATTCCTTGTTGCCGGCGGCATCCTTGCTGCAGCCAGCCTTATAGTAGCGAGGAAACCGAACGCACAGGACCTGATTGACAAGCTGACACCTTATCAGGGATGGATTGGCATTATACTTTTTTTCTGGGGCTTTTGGGATATCATCAACGGTCTCGGCTACATGACCTTCAGCTTTCTCGGCGGGGTGATCTGGCTTGTCTGTGGAATCGTCGAAATCCTGTTGGGATTCCTGCTCGGCTTTGGTCTCATATCCAAGTTTGCCCTGAGCAAGAACGAGCAGGCGATGGAAAAAGGCCAGAAGATTCGCGCCAAGCTGGCTCCGTTCCAGGGAATATTGGGGATCATCGCAATCATCACCGGCGTGGTGTTCGCGGTAACCTGGTTCATTTTCTAGATCTTCGATACCGCTTGCAGAGTGCTACAGGACCCATGGGGGGTAACAAGCCCACGCGGCCGTGACGTCTGGAGGATCGCCATCCTTGATGTCGTCGCATTGTACCGGGCAGAACTCCATCTGGGTGTGCGCCGCGTCAATCCACTGCCAGCCCTCGCCGGAGCCGTCGCAACCGTCATTATAGGGCACGACCACGCCGTCGAAATAGAAATTGATATTGTCGGGATCCGCGCTCGGGTACGGGCTCTGAACGTTGAAGATACAGGTGAACATCACCAGTGCGATGTCGTCAAATGCGTTCTGCAATGTGACCGAATCAGTGACTATGAAGGGAACATTGTAAGGGGGAGGCATGCCGCCGGACGCTGCCACCGCATCGAGCTGTGCGCTGGAGTAGTTGAACCCGATTGCCAAGGTTTTGATCTGATTGGCCAGTAATGCGCCGGTTGTGGCCGCGAAGGAAGCCGCATTTCCGCTGCTGCAGGTTGGTATGCCGTCGGCGATCACTACCAGGTACGAGTTGATACCAGGCTCCGGGAAGCCCGCAACGTAACCGAGATTTAGGTAGTTGGTCATGGCTTCTTCGAGTGGGGACTCGCCGAGAGGGCTATTGGTGGTCATCCAATTAATGATCGTTGTCTCGGTACCGGCGGCCGGAGCGATCATTATGGTCGAGTTGACCCCGCAGTTTCCGTCACTGGGGAAATAGTCGAACCCGAACTCGATGCCCATGCCAGTCCACGCAGTGAGAATGTTGGTTAGTGCGGTCGTGATCTGAGGCCAGTTTGATCCGGCCATTGATCCCGAAAAATCCTGCAGAATGACCAGGCGAGCGGGCTCGAATTCAATATCAAGATCCTGTTCAACGCAACCGGTGTCGTCGCCGTCGGAATCGGAATCGCTATCCGAATCGGAGTCGGTATCGGAGTCGGTATCGGAGTCGGTATCCGTGTCCGAATTGGAGTCGGTATCGGAGTCGGTATCCGGGCCGGCATCTCCATCCAGGCTACTGACTTGATGACAACCAAGCACCACCACGACCGTCGGCGCCATCAAGAACAAGCACCTCATCGTCCCGCTTTCCGTTGTGAACATGGGACCATTTTAACATTGATCGAGGAAACACGAGGGAAAAGAAACGCTCTGCTGACAGCCGACCGGAGAGGGCGCGCCCCCGCCTTTCCTAGATTCCGACGCTCATCCCGCCGTCCACAAATATGCACTGACCTGTGATGAAGTTGGCTTCGTCTGAGGCCAAAAATAGATGCGCCCGCGCGATGTCGATGGGGGGGATGGCCTCTCCGAGCGGGATCATCTCGATCATCTTCTCGCGCATCTTCTCGGGAACCGCCTGCAGCATGGGGGTATCCACCGCTCCGGGGGCGATGGCGTTGATACAGATTTTCTTGCGGGCGTACTCCAATGCCAGGGTGCGGGTCAGGCCGATCACTCCCATCTTGGAAGCGGCGTAGTTGGACTGTCCCTTGTTTCCCAGGGTTGCGATGGACGCGGTGTTCACGACCTTGCCGCCTCGCTCCATCTTCGCAAGAGCATACTTGGAGCACAGGAAGGTGCCCTTGAGATTGATGGACATCACCAGATCCCAGTTCTCGACCGACATCCGAGGAGTGAGCGTGTCGCGGGTGATGCCGGCGTTGTTGATGAGTATGTCAATCTTGTCGAACTCCTTCATGGTTGTCTGGATCATCTCCTTGACGGCGCTCTCCTGTGACACATCGCACTTGACCGCAATTGCCTCGCCGCCCTCGGCCTTAATTGCTCCGACGATCTCCTCGAGCGGCTCCATGGAGACATCGCAGGCCACCACCTTGGCGCCCTCGGCTGCAAACAGTCTGGCCGTGGTTTCTCCGATTCCTGCGGCGGCGCCTGTGATTATTGCTACTTTTCCATCCAGTCTTTTCATTGTTGTTTTCTCCTTCTTTTTACGGGCGAGATTTTAACTGTTTTGATAAATGCGCAAAGAGAAAAATGGGCTTGCGCATGTTGTTTAACCGATCACACATGTATAAGGACCTTGCAAAACCCCATCCAGGATAATGATGGGGGACCGGCATTAACGGCACGTACCGATTGAGGGAGGAATCAATGAGAGCAATCAAAAAAATAGGAATCATCGGAGCGGGAACAATGGGCGCGGGTATCGCGCAAAAAACGGCTCAGTCGGGACTCGAAGTAGTGCTGATGGATATAGCCGAAGAACCTCTTTCGCGCGGGCTTGGGGGAATCCGCAAGATGCTGGAGAAGGGCGTGGCCCGGGGCGTGTTTCGTGAGGGTGAACCGGACAAGATACTCGGTCGCATCAAGGGTACAACCAATATTGGTGACATGGCCGACTGCGATTTGATTGTCGAGGCCGTCTTCGAGGATCTGGGAATCAAGCGCAAGTTGATTGCCAATCTGGAGGAGGTAGTTCGTCCCGATTGCGTGTTGGGAACAAACACTTCGTCATTCAAGGTTGACGCCGTCGCGGAGGGGGCAAAGCATCCGGAGCGGATCGTCGGAATGCACTACTTCTTCCATCCTGCCCAGAACAGGTTGCTCGAGATCATTCCCGGATCCGCAACGTCCGCTTCGGCCAAGGAGATCTCCTGGGCGTTCGCCGAGGCGACCGGCAAGACGGCCATCCATTCGGCGGATGCTCCGGGTTTCGTGGTCAATCGCTTCTTCGTGCCGTGGCTCAACGAGTCCGTTCGACTGCTGGAGGAGGGCATCGCCGATCTGCCCACAATCGAGGACACCTGCATGAAGTTCTTCGGAATCGGCATGGGTCCGTTCAAGCTCATGAACGTTACCGGTGTTCCAATCGCTCAACATGCGTCAGAGGGACTCGCCTCCGAGTTGGGTCCTTTCTACGCCCCGTGTGATCGTCTGAAGGAACAGGTTTCGGCAAAACAGGACTGGGACCTGGCGGGCGAACCGTCGGATTCAGGTGTGAAGGACGTGGAGGCCAGGCTTCTGGGGGTGGTGCTCCTCGTTGCGGCATCTCTTGTGGATGAAGGTGTTTCCACTGAGGAGGATACCGATATCGGCGCAATGGTCGGCCTTCGCTGGCCGGCGGGACCGTTTGCCCTCGCCAACAGGAAGGGCGTTGAAATGGCCGTGGCCGCCGCCGCGGACATCGCCAAGAAGTACGACCTCCCGCTGCCCGGGATCCTGGCCGAGCGTTTGAACAAGGCGACGCCGTTTGTGCTGAACGCGGTCAATCTCGGCGTGGAGGACGGAATAGCCCTGATAACCATGAACCGGCCCAACGCCATGAACGCGCTCGATCCCGAGACGGTGGGTTCCCTGGCCGAGGCGTTCGATAAGGCCGAGGGCGACTCTTCGGTCAAGGCCATCGTGATCGAGGGTCGCGGCAAGGCGTTCATCGCCGGCGCGGACATCAAGTTCTTCATAAAGGGAATCGATGAGAATGATATCCCCCGGATAGAGAAATTCACGCGCGAGGGGACCGAGCTCTTGCTGCGCATCGACAAGTGCGAGAAACCGGTTGTCGCTCGTGTCAACGGGCTTGCATTGGGCGGCGGAGCGGAGGTCGCGCTGGCGTGTGACGCTATTATCGCGGACGAGAGCGCGGTCATGGGGTTCCCCGAGACCGGCATCGGGATCTACCCGGGATTGGGCGGAACTCAGCGGATGGTCAAGCGGTGCGGTTTGCCCGTGGCCCGATATCTCCTGTTCACCGGCGACATCGTTCCGGCAGCAAAGGCCGCCGCGTTGGGTCTGGTCGATCGTATTGCTCCCTCCGGCGGCACCATGGGAATGATCAAGACCCTTCTGGCCGAGGGGAAGATCGAGGCGGGTGTCGGTGCGGGTGGGCCGGCCGAGCCGTCCCCTGAGGCGACCGCCGCATACGAGGCCGTTTTCTCGAACGAGAACACGGACAAACTGTTCGACGGTACGTTCGAGGCCACAGACAAGCAGGGTGAGAAGATCGCGAAGAAGCTCGGGTTCAAGGCGCCGGTGGCGTTGAAGATGGCCCACGAGCTCATGAACAAGGCTTCTGACACACCCATCGAGGATGGTATCGAGCTCGAGCTCGCCGGACTGCCCAAGATCTTCGCCACTTCGGACGCCAGGGTCGGCCTGGGTTCAGTGGGCGGCAAGGAGCGGCCTGTCTTCGAGGGAAAGTGAGATCATGAGCGACTTAGACATCCAGAACTTCAACGCGGCGGACTACTTCATCGATCGCAACGTGCGACAGGGGCGAGGCCACAAGACCGCCATTATCTCGCCGGGGCGCAATTACACCTACAACGACCTGCAAAAAATGGTCAACAAGACCGCCAACGCGCTGGTCGATCTGGGGGTTCGCATCGAGGACCGGATAGCGCTCCTGCTCCTGGATACGCCCGAGTTCTACGCGTGTTACTGGGGCGCCATCCGCATCGGCGCGGTTCCGGTGCCGTGCAACACCATGATGACGTCCGAGGACTACCACTACTTCATGAACGACACCCGGGCGAAGGTGCTCATTTGCAGCGCACCGATCGTTCCGATGATTTACGAGATAACCGGCGACCTGCCGTATCTTCGAGACCTGGTGGTTATCGAGGAAGGGGAGGGCGCCAAGATCCCCTTCAGGCAGAAATACCGTCGAGCTCCGAGCACGTGCAAGTCGGCGGCCACAACAAGGGATGACGTGGGGTTCTGGCTTTACTCTTCGGGGAGCACCGGATCTCCCAAGGGAACCATCCACTCCCAGTACGATATGGTGGTGTGCTCGGAGAACTACGCCAAGGGCGTGCTCGGGATGAACGAGAACGACATCACCCTCTCGGCGGCGCGCCTGTTTTTTGCCTACGGACTGGGTAACTCAAACGCGTTCCCACTCGCCGTGGGTGGAACGGCGGTCATTTATCCCGAGCGGCCGACCCCTTCGCTGATGTACGATCTTCTGGTCAAACATCGACCGACCCTCTTCTTCGGCGTCCCGACCCTGTACGCGGCCATGCTCGATCACGCCGAGAAGCAGGACAGCAAGCCCCCGGATCCCAACTCCGATCACGAACTCTCATCGGTGCGCCTGTGCATTTCTGCGGGGGAGGCGCTGCCCACGGATCTCTATCACCGGTGGAAGGCTCGCTACGGCATCGAAATCGTTGACGGCATAGGATCCACCGAGATGGCTCATATCTTTCTGTCCAACCGCCCAGGCGAGGTGAGGCCCGGCAGCACCGGCAAGCCCGTGCCGGGATACGAGATCAAGTTGCTTGACGACGACGGAGTGGCGGTGTCTCCCGGAGAGATAGGTACCCTTCACGTAAAGGGGGATAGCGCCGCGCAGCTGTACTGGCGAAAACGCGACAAGACCAGATCCACCATGGTGGGCGAGTGGATCAACACCGGTGACAAGTTTCACAAGGATGAGGACGGCTATTACTGGTGCCACGGCCGGGGCGATGACATGCTCAAGGTGGGGGGCATCTGGGTGTCGCCCATAGAGGTGGAGCGTTGCATCTCCGAGCACCCGGCGGTGGTGGAATGCGCAGTGGTCGGGCACGAGGACAAGGAAGGGCTCATCAAGCCCAAAGCTTTCGTGGTGTTGAGCGACAGGAGCACTGCCAAAGATGACCTCGCCGAGGAACTGAAGGCTTACGTTCGAGAACGCCTGGCCAAGTACAAATACCCGCGTTGGGTCCAGTTCGTGGACGACCTGCCAAAGAACCCGAACGGTAAAATAGTCCGGTTCCGCCTTCGGGAGTTGGAAGAGAACCAGTAGCGGATGTCTTTGCTGTTCTTTGTGCAACTTTTACAATCCTTGACAGTTTCTTCGAAGTGATTGTAGGAAAAAACGGACACCGAAAAATAGATCAAATGGAGATTTCATGAGGATCAACATTAAAATTTGCGCGATTAGTTCAACTGCTGTTGGTTTGGCGATACTGCTGCTGACCCCTCTGGCGGCAGGCCAAACCGTCGCCGATGCTTGCACGGGTTTGACCTGCTCAAACCATGGCACGTGCGTAGTCAAGGCTGGAGAGCCGGTGTGTGCCTGCGACGACGGTTACGTGCCGGACACTACCACCGGGCTCAGCTGTCAACCGGTTGCGCCTCTTCCCGCGGCAGCTCCTACCTCGGTAGCACCGGTGTATTCATCGACTACACCATCGGTGAACGCGAATCAGCCATTGAGTGACGGATGGGCGCTAGGAGGGGCGATTGTCGGCTATGTCTTTGCACCGATCACTGTTGGGCTCCCGCTACTCGCCACGAACTGGGTTAACACGGAGAATGACACGCCCGTCTATGTAATTGCTGGTACCTTTCTGCTGTCTTTCGCCGCAGCTGCACCAATTTCGTTTGCCGGCGGAAAATCCGCGCGGAATAAAGCCGAGGGGATCAACGGCGTGGTCGCAATGCGTGTCATCGGCTGGGTATTCTATGGAGTTCAGCTGTTTCATGCCGTCACCATGATGGGGTTGGGTGTGAGCGGAATAGAATTCTCCGCAGCATCAGTGGGCACGTTAGGCATAACCGGCATGCTCTCGCTGCTCAGCTTCGCCACGGACGCCGTCATCACCCGCCGCCAGGTCAAGGATGCGAACGCTGTACGAGCGTTGGCCTCGACCGAACGTCGCCGCGCGGTTGTCAAACCAGCGATTGGCGCGTGCCAGACGATAGTAGGAGGCCGTATCCCGGTGTTTGGTGTGGCGGCCTCATTCTAGGGCTCCCGTTCCAGGAGCACAGATCGGGAATAGCGAGGCTAACATCGCGTAACTAAAGAATAATAAAAGTGACTGGCACCGTTTTGGGCCAGTTTAATAGACTTCTTTCCGATGTCCGACGCGAACGATCGAGATCAGCAGGGTAGTGCCGTCAAATGCGTAGATCACCCGATAGGTTCCTACTCTCAGGCGGCGCAGCCCCTTCCATTCAGCGCTCAGGAGCTTGCCTTTCAGCGGTTGCTCTCGAAGTCCCTCAACAGCTTTGACGATTCGTTTCTGATCGGGTTTGTCAATGCGTGAGAGTTCCTTGAAAGCTCGCTTTTCCCACCTAATCGAGATCGAGGGCACGCTTCACCTCATCGTGGTCCATCCACTCGGCTTGCGGATCGCGAATACGGGCCAGGGATTTCTCGATGTCTTCTTGCGCTTCGAGGTACTGCTCGAGGGCTTCTCTAATGAACGAAGTCTTTGACCGTTGCGTGAGCTTGGCGAGTTTGTCCAATCGATTCGCAAGATCATAAGGCAATCTGACTGTTTGAACGTGCATGATATCCTCCGGTATCAATGTAATACACGTATTGCAAAGGTGCAACCCGATCGTGGCAAATTGTCAGCACGTATCAAGATGAAATATCGATCGTTTGGCCTATAACATTATGAAATGAATGAAGAATGAAAGTGACTGGCACCGTTCTGGGGTGCACCGTTCTGGGGTATTGTATCGTAAGATGAGGTTGGAGATAGTCGGCTCTAGTTCTCGCGCTTGATTACCATGGCAGAGGTGACGCCGCCGCCGCCGCAGATGGACGCAATGCCGATCTCCTTGTCACGCTGCTTGAGGGCGTTGTACAGGGTGACCACGATCCTCGCGCCGGAGATTCCGGTGGGGTGACCGAGGGCGATGGCTCCGCCGTTGATGTTGAGCTTGCTGTTGTCCCACTTCAACATCTTCTCATTGGTGAGCACCTGCACAGCGAAGGCCTCGTTCACCTCG
>JAUVAN010000226.1 GCA_030591725.1 Deltaproteobacteria bacterium | reverse complement strand
TGTGAACAAGATGACCGGCGAGGAGAAGCGCATCGACCTGCCCGAGGATTCGGCAGAGCGTTCGACGACGAAGTCCTGGCAGCCGTTCTTTTGTCTTCGAGCCATAATCGATAGGGAGAAGGGGTATGCGGGTTCGTGTGACGGCGCTCATCTGGAGGATTTCAGGATCCTTCTGCAGGTTTCCCTCGATCGGGTTTACGATCATTGCCGGCGGTTGCCCGCAGACGAGACCATCGATCATGTTCACTGCAAGATGGCCATGGACGGGGCCAGTCCACCGGTTGTCCTGAAGAACATGGACGATGTGGATGAGGGCGCCTGGAAGCGGGAGGAGGACGAGTCCGAGTTCCAGCACACCATGAGATTGTTGAAGGAATACGATTTCTGGTTCGAGGATCTCGGTCTCGATCGAGATGAGGGGTGGCTGGCAATGTCGAGGATGAGGGAGGAGCTCCTCGCCCGGATGGACGAGTTTGCCAAGAAGCTGCCGTTCGGGGAGCGGGTCCTGTTGCGCGCACTGGGCAAGCCCGCTGTTAACTTCTTCATGTATCAACCGCCCAAGGCGATGATCTATCTCGGTGGCGGGAAGGGCGCGGAGATCGGGTTGAGCGTCACGAGCGGCCTGCTGCGAACGCGATGGCTCAGGTTCAATATGGCGCTGCAGATGCAGGGGTTGTTTCAGGCGCTCTCCCTGGCGCCCAACGTCTTTGCGATAACACCGCTGGTAGGCCTGATGATAGAGATTCCACAGCTGAGCGGCCCGGTTTTCCAGTGGCGTATAGGCGGCCGGGTGGGTTTCCAGTTCAGCACGTCGGACAGGTTCTACCGCGACTCGTGCAACCGGGACTCGTTCGACTCGGATTCGGCCCGGTGCTCAGCCCCGGTGGGCCAGTTGGTGGTGGTCTTCAGTTTCTACGAGCGGATAAGGATCCAGGGCGGGGTCGAGTGGTTCCCGTATTTCATGCATCCCATGAACGAGCACGACAAGGGCAAGTTCAACGGCATGTTGCAGATCGGGTGGCAGTGGATCTCACCCTTTTAGAGATGGCCCCCATCATCCTCCCCTTCCCCTGCCAGGGGAAGGCCGGGATGGGGTTTTAGTTCTTCCTTCAAGTTGTTTGGAACGGCGAATGCCGCCTTGTGGATGTCGCGGTTGTAGTACCTGGCGGTCTCTTCCACCAGCACCGCGCGTTGCTCATCGATGGCCAGATGATCGTGTCTGTCCGACGCCAGGGTCCAGCTCCATTGATCTGACGCGTACAGCGGCGCCGGGCCGAAGTAAGGCGCGACTCTCTGGAATACTTCCCGAAGGGCTCTCATGGTATCGAGAAAGAGCTCCTGTTGGAGAATGGGCGACCCTGTTTGAAGCGCGAAGACGCCGTTCGGGGTGAGGAGTTGCTTGCAGTCGGCGTAGAACTCCGCGTTGAAGAGCCCTTCCGAGGGCCCCACTGGATCGCACCCATCCAGGAAGATGATGTCAAACGGACCCACGTCCTTGCGTTTTGCGTAAGCAATTCCATCGCCGATGATGAGCTTGATTCGTGGGTCGCTCCAGGCGGTGGCGAGGGTGGGCATATGCGCCCTGCAAGCCTCCACCACAACGGGATCGATCTCCACTATTACAACGCTGCGCACCCCGGGATGCCGCAGGATCTCGCGGGCGGTGCCGCCGTCCCCGCCGCCGATGATCAGCACGCGGGCCATGTGGGCTGCGGTGGTCATGGCTGGCTGGACCAGCATTTCGTGGTAGAAGTGTTCTTCCTTCTCACCGGTCATGAAGATGCCGTCGATGACCAGGACCGGGCCGTAGTGAACGGTGTCGAGGATCTCCACCTTCTGGAAGTCGCTCTTTTCGCTAAAGAGAACCTTGCGGACCATGACTCCGTAACGGGTCTTGTTTTCAAAGGTTTCGTAGTACCAGGAGCCCATGGATAGTTTAATTGCGGCGCGCGGCGCCGGCATGGGACCGCGTGTGGTTGCGGACCGCCATGGAGTCGCCTGCTCCTTCTATGCCCCTGTCCACGAACATCACCTCGGTGTGTTTTGCGCGCAGCTCCCTTGCCAGGAATTCGTGGGCGAGCTCTGGCTCGCAGTCCCCGCAGGTGTAGAAATCGACGGCGACGTAACCGTGCTCGGGCCAGGTGTGGATGGAGAGATGGGACTCCTCGAGCACCACGACGCCGGTGACACCCTGGGGAGTGAACGGGTGAAAGACCGAGGCCACGATGGTGCTTCCAGCCTCCACCGCCGCCTGACGCAAGGCCTTACTGATAAGATCGATATCGTTGAGCAGCGTACTTTCGCAGCCGCGATATTCCGCGAGGAGATGTCTTCCGAATGGTTTCAATTCAGATTTTGAATATAAGAAAACCCGGGTCGGTTCAATCCCTTTTGTTGTGAATGACCAGTGGCGGATGTGCTCAAGAGGTAGATCGTTTTGGACGGTCGTACTAGGATGTCTTGCTGTGAGCGGTGAAAAACAAATAGTCCTGGCTTCTGCGTCCCCGAGGCGGCGTCGCATGTTCGAGGAGATGGGCATCGCGTTCGAGGTCATGCCGGCCGATGTGGACGAGCGGATGCTCGATGGCGAGACGCCGGTCGAGTTTGCCGTGCGCGCGGCAAAGGAGAAGTGGCTGGAAGTGGCGATCCGGCTGGAGCGGGAGGGCAGGACGCCGTGGGTGGTCTCGGCGGATACCATTGTTGTTCTGGACGATGTGGTGATGACCAAGCCGCGGGACGGTGAGGATGCCACTCGGATGCTGCATGAGTTATCGGGCAGGACTCACACGGTGGTGACGGGATGGATGGTCGGGAGGTGTAAGGACAAGCCGGTTGCGCAACATACCCGGACCTCGGTAACCTTTCACGAACTCACCGGCGAGCAGATCGACGGCTACGTGAGCACCGGGGAGGGCATGGACAAGGCGGGTTCCTACGCCATTCAGGAGATCGGAGCATTTCTGGTGAAACGGATCGAGGGAGATTACTTCAACGTGGTGGGGCTGCCGATCTCGCTGGTGGTGAGAACTCTCATGGAACTTGGCGCGCTCGCGCAGGATTTTCCGGGACGATGACGAATATTACAAAGAATCTTCAAGCTGTGAGGCAGAGCATTCGAGAGGCGGCCTCAAGCTGCGACAGGGATCCGGAATCGGTGACGTTGGTGGCGGTGTCCAAGCGTCATTCCACGGAGGCGATCAGAACAGCCTACGCGGCCGGGCAGCGGGATTTCGGAGAGAACTACGCGCAGGAACAGCGCGACAAGGCTGTGGAGCTCGCGGATCTGGACGGAATTCGCTGGCATTTCATCGGGCACTTGCAGCGCAACAAGGCGAAGCATGTGGCTCCGAGTTGCGCGCTCGTGGAGACCGTGGATTCTGTGCGGCTGGTCGAGGAGCTGTCGAGGCAGGCGGTCAGGCTCGATCGCGTGGTGTCGTGTCTCGTTCAGGTGAACGTGGGCGAGGAAGAACAGAAGTTCGGGTGTGATCGCGAGGAGGTCGAGGAAATTCTTCGTGCGGTGGAGAAAGCCGAAGGGCTTGAGCTCGAAGGGTTGATGACCATCCCTCCGTGGGATCTGGAACCGCAGGAGACCCGCGTACACTTTTCCGCGCTGGCGCAACTTCGGGAGCGCCACGGTGGTCGGGCACGGTTGCCCCATCTGTCCATGGGGATGAGTCACGATTTCCAGGTGGCCATCGAGGAGGGAGCGACAATGGTTCGAGTGGGAACCGCCATCTTCGGGCCCAGAACCTGATGGCTACGATGGGGAGGTGTTTTTCAATGGTGAATAGGCGATGGGTGTTGGTGCTCGTGGCGATGGCCGCCGCAAGCTGCGCGAAACAGGAGGCGCCGGGCAGGACCGTTCCGTTGAATGGTCCGGTCACTGAGGATCCCGCAGAGCCCGTAACGAGGCCGGAGGAAGCGCCGCAGGAAACACAAGTTCATCCGGAGTCCCCGGTCAAACCGATGGAAATCGCAGTGTCACAAGACTTGGAGCCCTCAGAGACCATGGCGCTCATGAAGATCATGGTTCAGGACACCGAGGGCAACCCCGTTCCCGGGACTGTCGCGATGATCCGGTACAAAGGAGGGGATGTGGTTCTGTCGGGTGTTTCGGACGAGACGGGAATTGTCCGGGGGCTGATACCGGTTGGGGCCACGTATCTGGTAAGGTTTATTTCCCTGGATTCGGAGAGGGTGGAAATCAATCACGAGATCGATGTGCCGAAGGAAGGCTACCTGGATCTGGATCTGAAACTGACCTACCTGCCGTCCCAGTCGAGAACGTTTATTCTCCATGGTGTATTCTTCAATTCAGGGAAGGCCACGCTGAAGGAGGAGTCTTATGCTCGCCTGAGCGACCTGCTGGAATATATGACCGCAAAGGAATCGGTGGTCATCGAGCTGGCGGGACACACGGACAGCATGGGCAGCGGCGCCTGGAACCGGAAGCTTTCGGAGGCCAGGGCGGTGGAGGTGAAGCGGTACCTTGTGAGCAGGGGGATCGACGCCAGAAGAATCGTCGCCGTCGGGTACGGCGAGACCCAGCCCGTCGCCGACAATGAAACCCCAGAAGGCAGGCGAGAGAACCGCCGAACGGTGGTGACGGTGTTGCAGGAGTAGGGGCGAGGCCGGACCCTGGCCCGCCATAGCCTTGCGACGGCGGGAAGCTCGTTTGCGAGCGAAGCAGGACCAAAGATGTTATCATCATCGCCCAAACAGTAGTGATGCGTCATAGAAAGGATCGGTGATGGTCAGACTATCTGTATTGACGATCTGCTTTTCGGTGCTGGTATTTTCTTCTGTGGCCAGCGGCGGCTCCTCGGATGAGAAAGCAAAGATCCAGTTTAATCAGGGCGTGGAGCTTTACAACGACGATGACTTTGAACAGGCGGCCATCGCGTTCGAAAGAGCATACGAACTGAAGCCGAGTTACAGGATCCTCTTCAATATTGCGCAAACAGAAAACGAGCGGAAGCACTATGCCGCAGCGTTGAAAGCCTATCACCGGTACCTGAAAGATGGGGGCGATCAGATCGAAGCCGAGCGACGTGCGGAGGTCGAGAAAGAGTTCACACGCCTCAAAGCCCTTGTCGGTGGGATAACCGTGAAGACCGACATCAAAGGCGCCGTGGTGTTCGTGGACGGATTTCGACACGCCGAGACCCCATTCACCAGGCCTATTCTGGTCGATCTGGGTGAGCATGAAGTGTTGATCAAGCGGGGCACTGAGGAGTTGCACCGAGAAACGATCAAGGTCGCCGGCTGTCAGAAGGTGGTGGTTGACCTCGAAGCGGGAGTCTCCGAAGAGACGCATGCACAGGTAGACGAACCGGCCGGGCCGGACAAAGAGGATCGGGATTCTCCCAAACGTGTCTGGACGTGGGTGGCGCTGGGCGTTGGGGGCGCGGCTGCTATAGGCGCGGGTATCACGGGAGGGCTCACGCTCAGCAAGGCCGGCGACATTGAAGACGACTGCGGTGGTGGATCCGAGTGCCCCATTTCAGAGAAGGGCGCGGTGGATGACGCGAAAACACTGGGCAACGTGACCAATGTTCTTGTAGGAGTGGCGGCTGTCGGTATTGCCGCGGGCATAGTGCTTTTCTTCGTCGAGCCCGGCCTCGGAGATGAAAAAGACACAGCGATAGTTACGCCGGTGGCCATGTCAAACGGCGGCGGCATCGTCGTTTCAGGAAGTTTCTGAGATGAAACTGGCGGCGCTTTTCTTCCCTGTTCTCATCTGCGCTTGCAACGCTGTTTCCGGCCTTAATGACATCACGTTCTATGACGATTCCGGCACGGATACTGACACGGATGCCGACACCGACACCGATTCTGATACTGATTCAGACACGGACACGGACACCGACACGGATTCCGATACCGATTCAGATACCGACACGGATACCGACACCGGGCCGGAGTTTCCGGCCACATGTGCAGAGTATCTTCTCGCAAACCCCGGCTCTGTCGATGGGGAGTGCACAATCTACGTGGAAAACGACGGCACAAAGCCCTGGAGTGTTTACTGTCATGACATGTCCGGCACTCCCACGGAATATCTCACGCTGGTGAATACTGGAGGGGACTACAATTAGGGGGAGTATGTAGATAGCGGTTGTGTAGTGGTAACTCACTACACTCGTGTAAGATTCAATCCAGTAACGATCATTGTGGATAATGCAGATCAGATATTCTCCTCGTCTACGGGCAGCTGCATGCATGGAAGCACACCCGTAAACTCAATTTCCTATGGCGCAGCTATGCGCTGTGCCGATGCATTGGCCACAGGTAATGTTGACCTTGTCGGCACGGACTTCAGGATCATCGATCCATACTGTTTCACTAATACCGGACCAGGATGGTTTGCAAATTTCTCTGCTGATGATCAAGTGGTGGACTTCAGTGCGGATGGTGCATGTGGATGGACTCAGCCCTGTCCCGCCAGTTACAACCCGATGAATGCTGGTGGCGGCGAGTACTTGGAGTTGGAGTATATTGACCCATGAGCGGTTGGGGCGACCTTTGTGGAAGTTTCTTTGGGAAGTTTTTGACATGAAACTGGCAGCACTTTTCCTCCCTGTTCTTATATGCGCCTGCAACGCGGTTGCAGGCCTCAATGACATCACCTTCTATGATGATTCCGGCACGGACACCGATACCGACACTGATACCGATACCGACACAGACACCGACACCGACACGGATACCGACACGGACACCGATACCGATACAGATACCGGGCCGGAGTTTCCGGCAACGTGCGCAGAGTATTTGGTCGCAAACCCCGGCTCTGTTGATGGGGAGCAGACGCTTTATGTTGGTAATGACGTTGATAAGCCCTGGACTGTCTACTGCCATGACATGGCTGGCACTCCAATTGAATATCTGACATTAATAAACACGGATGGGGGCTATAATTTTTCTCAGTACACCGCTGGCGAAGCTTCGGCAGGAACCGACGTAAAAACCTACTACTACAAGCTACGCATTGATACATTTTCCTTTGAAGTGGATATTAGTGACAACACCTTCTCAACCTCCAGTGGGGACTTGTTGCATTCTGATGCGGATATTCCAGTAGACTCAATGTGCTATGCCTCCGCTGCAAATTGCTGGCTGGT
>JAUVAN010000020.1 GCA_030591725.1 Deltaproteobacteria bacterium | reverse complement strand
GCTTAACGGGGCGCCGGAAGCTGAAACGAGAAACGGAATAATCAACCTCGTGGTACGGGACGTAGAAACAGCCAACACACCCCCGAACGATCCATGGGTATGGATGATTCAACTCTCGGACAACCATCCTCCCCCCTGGGGGCACAACGGTATCTTCGAAGAATGCAGGGGGGGCCAAGAGGAATGCGCCGGAGACTGCTGGGCAGACTGCGGCGAGCGGAACAACTACGAAGAGCGGAGTAACTGGGTGCCTCACACCGAGTTCTATGCCAATCCGGATTCACCCGAAGTGGGCGCACTGGCGAGTACAGAGCACCTGCTGAACATGAAGAACGCGCTCTCTGGCAATCGTCAGGATTACACATTCTTCTATAATCCGAAGGGTTATACTGACCCCCCAATCGAGAAGGCGTCCGGTTTCCTGTGGTCGGATTTGTCTGTCTGGGTAAGGGAGTCCTGGTAGTAGGATCGAATATTCCAGCCCAATCTATGGGTACAGCGATAATGCAAGCTAAATAGCGCACTTACGGGCGCTCATCCTCCTGTTGCGGGTAGTCATCCTGTCGATACGGGTGGAAATCCTCTTGTTGCGGGTGCTCATCCTGTCGTTACGGGTAGTCATCCACATGTTACGGGTGGTCATCGATTGTTTCCTGGGCGGTGCTCTATGTTGTCGTTGGCACCGGTTCACCGATTGCGAGGTGCCTGTTCACCGATTGCGGGGTGATGATCTACTTATTGACGACTGATCATCTTAATGTTGCGCGGTGCTGGTTCACCGATTGCGCGGTGCTCTTCCAACGATCGAGACCGGCCTCCATTATTTTTTGTTGTACTTCCACACGGCGGCGACCTTGTGATAGTTGCCGCTCTGGTTCCAGAAGAGATAGCCCGACGATCCTCCAGTTGTGGCAGCATCGATTTGATTGACTATGAAGTGTCTCGAGAAGTTCTTGGCCCGCCACTTGAATGCCTGGAGGAGTGGCCTGACAGCGATATCATCGCCCAGGCGAAGGCGGATCCGGCGAACCGCTCCGCTCACAAGGGCGTGAGTCTTCGATGGTTTGGGGTATTCCCAGTATCGCTTCGGCCAGTTGGCCAGGTAGACCATGGGAGATATTGCGTCGATGTATGGAGCCAGGTGCTCCAGCGATTGTCCGAGCCCGTCCTCATCGCCGGGGTGATAGGCCGTAAGGCCGAACACGTCGATGGAGAGCGGAATATCTATTGCTTGATCAACTTTCGAAAGGACTTCTGCGATGGCCTCATAGCGTTCGGGTGAACCAACGCGATTTGGGTAGTCAGCGTATCTGGCGGAGTTCTCCACGGGAAAGCGAATGTAGTCGAGCTGTATCTCCTGGAAACCGATCGCCGCCGCCGCCTTCGCCACATTGACAATGTGTTCGTGGGCCACTTCCGAGTGAGGATCCACCCATGCGAGATCACCCCGATCCCTCCACGGTTTTCCGGTCCTGCGATCTCGAATGGCCGCGTCGGGTCTGACTCTCACCAGCTGGTTGTCCTTGAAACACACCAGCCGACCGATCACGTAGATGCCTTCCTCTTTGAGGGTCTTGACGATTTTGGCCATGCGTCTCACCTCGCCGTGTGCGTATCCCTTCGTGTACGGGAGTTCCCGTGTGAAGGTGATCCTGCCCCGGTCGTCCTTGATGTCCAGGATTACCGCGTCGGCGCCGATCTCCTTGACCCATCGGACAAGTCGTCTCGCCTTCCAGGAGCGAAGCTTCGGATACGGCACGTACAGGCCTCTGATGTTGCGCCCTTTTTCAGTGAGCTCCGAGCCGGCGGGTTCTGTGGCCACCGGAAGATTGGTATCGTTGTTCGGGTAAACAGTGTGTACGGGTGCGATGGGAGAGGGGCTCGGAGACGGGGTCGGTTCGGCGTTCGCGTGACAGCAAAAGATGATCATGGCTGCTGTTACGACCGCTATATGCAGTTTGGTTCTCATGTAGTACTTTATACTACACCAACCTACCATAGCGCAAGAAAGCGGCTCTTTGTTTTATACGTGCCAGGTGGGCTTGTTCGCGTACAGGATCCAGCGGTTGGAATCAATATCGATCCGACCGTGGTCCCCGAGCCCCGCGTCCGAGAACCACCCGTGGATTACCGACTCCGGATAGGTGTCGCCGAACGATCGCATGTTGATGGCGAAGAGAGTGCCCAGGATGTTCTCGCGGCGTTCCTCATCGATGGAGAAATCGATCACCGCCAGCATTCCACCAGGTGAAAGGGCCCCGGCCCCCAGCCGGACCAGTGTTGACGCTCGTTCGACGGTCTCCTGGTGGAGGACGTTCGCCAGGAGCACCAGATCGTGGCCCTCGCCATAGCAGCTCTGATCCATGTAGTCGCCTCCCGTGAACTCCACACGATCGTTCATGTCGGTGCTTCCGATGAGCTCCCTGCCGTGATCGGCGACCTCGGGCATGTCGAGAACGACCGCCTTGAGATTCGGCGCCCGTTTCGCGAATTCGATGGCATAAGTTCCGGTTCCCCCGCCCACGTCGAGCATCTTCTCGACACGTGTCAGGTCCATGAGATCTGCGGCGCGCCTTGCAATCTGGCCCCCCATCGCCTTCATGGCCTTGTCGAAACGCCTTATCCCGGCGGGGTCACGCTTCTGTGTTTCCCATTTCTCACCGCGCAGCCACGGTTCCAGGCTCTGCCCCCAGCGGTCGTACATGAAGTGGGAGTGCTCCAGGAAAGGAGTGAAATCACGAGGTCCCGGAGTAAAGATCTCCCTGAGCCCGCTCACGAGTGAGTACTCCTCACCAGCTGGTTCGGCCAGCCCGAGGGCGGTCAGCGCGCGGACAATCTTGCCCGTGGGCATCGCGGCGAGCCCCAGTTTTTGTGCCATTGACTCGATCGCGACAGGGCCGTTCGCCAGCTCCGCAAGGATTCCCGTCTTCCCGGCGACAGTGATCACCCGATGTTCGGCGAAACTCCAGAGGCGTTCCTGAAGCGTGTCGAAGATATTGCCGTTCTCGATCATTCGTCTTTTCCTTCCCGCACCAGGAGGTGCCTCAACGACCGACGAGCACGATCTCTCTCGATCTCCTGTTCTTGCTCAGAGCGTACACGTATTCGCCGGCGTCCACGATCTCCACGTGCTTCCCGGCGTGTTTGAGGAAATCGACGATCTCGTCTATTCCGGGGATCCCGTCGGAGCGGTATGAGATCACGAGGATTGAATCGCAGAACCTGTTAATGGTCTCCTCGAATGTGTCGCTCACCTGCGCCGGGTTACACCACGGATTTTGCCCCCGCCCACGCAGAGGCCTGTGCTTGTACTTCATGAGAACGCGTTCTTCCCAGTTTTCGGGATCGCACAGCCCTTCGAGGAAATGATAGTGGTCCAGGTAGTCCACCCCTGTTCCCCTGGAAGAAACATACGGTGGATCGATATAGACCAGGTCGCAGCCGGTTGGATCCATATCCAGCGCATTGGAACAGACGGCTGCGCAGGCTCGTTCGGAGTCGAACACGGCCGCGTCCGCCGCCGTTGCGTAACGCTTCATATGGACGTTGAACGGAGTGTCCCAGGTGACCTTGTTTCCAAAGGAGCGCTCCACGTCTCTTGTGCGCATGGCAAGATTAGCTCGGTGGAATAAATTGTACGGTCTCTTGGCCAGGCAAGCCTGGAACAGAGAGTACATCGCAAGATCGCGCCTTGCTCCGGGAAGCTCGTCAATCCTGCGCAGGATCTGATCTATGAAACGATTCTCGTCACGTTCGAAGAAGATTCCGTCGAAGGTGCGCTCCACGATCCCGGCCGGATCGTCGGGCGTCGGGAGGCCGGACACCAGTTCCTCGATCCCGCCTCCCAGTGTTTCTGTGGAGTTCTGGATCAGCGCGCGGGCTGCGACGACATTGGATTCGAGTGCGTCACTGGCGGTTACCTCGGACCCCAGGCACTTGAGCAAGTAAGCCACAGAACCCGCCCCGCAGAAGGGATCCAGCGCTGTGTCGAACTCCAATTTGCGAAACACGTTTGCCAGCAAGGGCAGCAGTTTTCGCTTGGAGCCAGCGTAGCGTGTCTTGGGAAAACGCTCCCAGGGCCTGTCACCGGAAATATTTGAAAAGTGATTACCAGATCGTTCGGACATGAGGATAGTCCCTGATCTGTTTGTCGCGAGTAATTATGGGCGCGCCGTACTCCATGGCTGTTGCGATGATCATACGGTCGGCGGGATCACCGTGCGGGTCCCCCGGCAGGCGTGTGCTCCGGACGGCGATTGCGGGAGTGAGCGGCTCGAGTCGGATCCCGGGCAATGTAAGCGCCTGCCCGACCCACAGCCGAACGTCTCTGTCGAAGCCAATCCTTCCCTTGTGCACAAGCATTGCCACTTCCCACGTGGAGATGGCCGGCACGATCAATATGGAAGCTCGATTACAACGCCGGCGCGCTTTTTGAGAGAGCTTATCGCTTCCCCCTGCCAGCCATATCCAGGAGTGGGTGTCCAGGACGATCATTCGCCGGCCTCCCAGGTCTCTGCGATGGGTGAAATAATGTCGTTTTCAAAAATAATGCTTCCTGCCAGTGAGGCCACAATGTCCTCCACGACTTCGGGAGTCGGAACGACCGCAGCGACAAGCTTGCCTCGTTTGGTCACGTATACCGTTTCGTGCTCCCGTGCGACGTCGTCGAGGATCGACAGACATTTGGCCTTGAACTCACCGGCCTTGTACTTCTTGGTCATTAAAATCTCCCTATATGACTATGGTCTTATGACCATGATAACATCGATCTTGAAACCGGTCAATAGGGGGGTGTTCTGCGTCGTAGTCGTCGTTTGTTAAGGAAAAAGCCGCCGAGGGCGAAAACGATCCCGGTAATGGCTCCCACCAGGACGTCCGATGGAAAGTGCACGCCCAGAGCTGTCCGTGAGAGGCCCACCAATGCCGCCAGAACCGCGAAGGCCGGAATTGCCACGGGGTACATGCACGAGAGATAGGCGGCCGCCCCAAAGGCCGTCTGGGTGTGTCCTGACGGAAACGAACGATCAGATGGGGTGCCGAGGGGTGTGTTGACCTCCGTGCCGGTCCCCCTGAAATGTTCCGCAGGCCTCGGTCTGTCTACCGCAACCTTCGCGACGGTCACCGCGAGGCCGCCTAAGGCCACAGAAATCACCATGGGCAACAGTTGCTCACGGAATCTCTTGCGATCGAGGAAGAAGAGCGCCGGGACGATCAGCAGGGCCAGTACATATCCGTTGCCCAGGCGTGTCGCGATGCTGAAGAAAGTCGACCAGCCGCTGCTCGATAGGGCCTGGTTGATGTTGATGAATAGCAGTTCGTCGAGGCCCACTTGCAGTACCGTTATTCGGATGGGACCAGGCGAATCCGGACGCGCTTTTCGCTAGTGGGCCACAGTGTGTTGTCGAAAACCAGATAGAGGGGTTGTCCGTCGGGCGAGGTGTGAAGCACGGTGGAGGCGCCGCCGGTTGCCAGAGAAACGGAGCGACCGTCGAACTGTGAACCAGCCAGGAAAGCCTGGTACGCAGAGGCGTTCAGCACGAAGACATCCACCAGGCCACCATCGAGAATCACCGGGTGCGTCAAACCCATCTCGTAGCCTGCGGTCATCTGGTTGATGCGGCGTTGCTCGGTTTCGATAACCTCGAAGTCGAGCTGCACGGCGAGATCACCCGTCGGAAGATCCCCCACATCCTGCACCAGCCTCGGGTAGGGAACGCCGAACTGCATGTCCACTGTGTACAAATCATCGGACGTATTGGTCCAGACGGAGCCGTAGCTGTCCTGCTCACCCAGGATCGGATGAGAGGCCTCGAACCGGTAACCGAGGTCGTCGCCGAGCCTGAACGCCGCTTCCCCCAGAACGTCCGTGTAGGACCATGTACAAGGCGCGTTTCCGGCTTCCGCCGATCCCACGACTATCCGTGCGCCCTCCACCGGTTCTCCGATCGAATCCGTGATTCCCACCACCACGTCCTTGTACGGCGTGTAAAGCTCGGACGCGAAGATGTTGTCGTCCGGGCGAAAACGAAAAACGTGCGCCAGCTCACCGAAGACACCGGAGCCGTCATTCATGTCGTCGTCAAAGATTTGCGGCATGTCGATGTAGGGATAATGGGGGTTGCTGCCGATCTCGCCGAGGCTGTTGTCCCACATGATCCAGCGCTCGTCCCAATACTCGTTCCACTCGTGATCGTCCGCCCTCGCCGAGACCGATGCCACGGGCACCAGCACCGCCCGGGAAGCGGCGCCGGTGATCACGGCATACTGTCCGCAAGAACCGAACTGGGCGTCGTAGATTTCCAGGGGCTGCAGCGGATTGGTGCCGTAGCCGAAGGTCATGAAGCTCTGGATCCACTCGCCGATGCCCAGGACGGCGGCATGAAGATTTTGCGCCCCGGACACGTGTTCGAGCAGCGTGGAACCGTACGAGTCATCCTCGATCAGGAAGGTGCGCCAGAAGGATCCGCCCTCGTATCTCGGCAATTCAAAGTAGGCCCGGGGGTACACGACGTACCAGTAGTACTTTTCGACATCCAGCAGGAACTCACCGTTCTCGCCAATCAACTCCAGCGTGCTTCGGCCGTCGTCGAGATCCACTACCGCGACGTAATCGAGCTGGTCATCAATGGCGTAGATCGCTTCGGCGTTTTCCGAAAAGAGAGCTTCGGATTCAGCCGCAATGATCCACTCCAGCATGAGCGCGTCCGTCACGGTGATGGACCAGGCCACCTCGTCGAGCCACTGCTCGTCGGCGGAGTTTATCTGATCCGCCAGGGCCAATGCCGTGGTTGCATTCAGGGAAGAGAGTGTTCGAGCCAGATTGGTCTGGATCCATGCGGGGGTACGGTCCACCGCCGCACGGGCATCGTCTTCGAGAAGCGAATAGGGATCCGCAGGCGCATCCACGACCGTGCATTCCTCGCCGATCATGATCGCCAGATGGTTTCCGCCACCGATGATGAAGATGTCGTCGAAGTTACCCGAGTCCACCCCTGCATCGCCGTCATTGGTTGCGTCGTCGCAGCCGACGGCAATCACCAGAATGATGACGAAGATTGGAAATAACCTTCTCACGATTACAATAAAATAGCACAAACGGCGGGATGGGGTCGGGATTTTTTACTCCGAGGGTACCGTGAGAGCTACTTCGGCGGAGACTTTGCGGTCGTATTTTATCTGGATGATCAATGTGTCTGCGACCGTGCAATCCACTTCCACTTCGAACGATCCGTTTTCCTCGGTCTCCTGCATCACGCCGGCTCCCCAGTTGTTATTGTACACGAGGGCGATGTTCCTCGCGGTCTGTCCTTCCTCGCAACCGACGGTACAGATTCCGTCAACGTCAGGAGGTGACACGTCGCAGAATTCCGGCGGTGGAACCGGGACGGTGGGAGTGCTGTTGCATCCGAAAACGGCGAACAGAAACAACAAGGTTACAATCAGGGCGAGGATAACTGTCTGGACTGTTTTCATCACGGACATGAGGTCCTCCTTGGGCGTACGGCTTGATCGGGCCGAAATTCAGAGTATCAAAATGTGTGCCGTTTTGCTATTTTGCAACAAGTATTGAAATCATTTGTTATTCCGACCCGGTGCCATGGGGTTTCGGCTCCAAAAGCCAACCAGGTTGCCAGCAAAAGCCAACATGGTTTACACGGGCGTTGATTCCAACCTCTCCGCGAGTGGGCACAATGCAGAAAATATGATTCGTTTTCGATGACTTGGGTGTTGACTTCATCCGTGAGAAAGCTATCTTTCTGGTCGAGTTTGTAAGGTGCTGTTTAAGGAAGTCAATTATCAAGATGCCCACTGTTGATAAAAATATAACTCCCATAAAAATAGAAACGGGAATGCGCCACGCATACCTCGATTACGCCATGAGTGTAATCGTGGGTAGGGCACTGCCGGATGTGCGCGATGGGCTCAAACCGGTCCATCGGCGAATCATGTTCGCCATGCACGAACTCAAAAACACCTGGAACGCGTCGTACAAGAAATCAGCACGCGTCGTGGGCGACGTCATCGGCAAGTACCACCCTCACGGCGATTCGGCGGTCTACGACGCCCTGGTGAGGATGGCCCAGGATTTCTCCATGAGGGAGATACTGGTGGACGGGCAGGGGAACTTCGGATCGGTGGACGGAGATTCTCCAGCGGCCATGCGGTACACCGAGGTGCGAATGGCCAGGTTGGCCACAAAACTGCTCGGTGACATCGAGAAGAACACCGTAGATTTCGCTGAGAATTATGACGGCTCGCTCAAGGAGCCGGTGGTTTTCCCGGCGGCCTACCCCAATCTGCTGGTCAACGGATCCAACGGGATAGCCGTCGGGATGGCGACCAACATCCCGCCCCATAACCTGGGCGAGGTGATCGACGGGGCCATCTGCCTCGCTCGCGACCCGGAGGTAGGGATCGACGAGCTCATGAGCCTGATCCCGGGGCCCGACTTTCCCACGGGTGGGATCATCTGCGGGCGAGCGGGGATTTACAAGGCTTACAGCACCGGGCGCGGGTTGCTCACCATCCGGGCCAGGGTCGACATCGAGGAGATAAAAGGATCGGCCGATCGCGAGCGAATCGTCGTTCACGAGTTGCCCTACCAGGTCAACAAGGCGCGCCTCATGGAAAAGATCGCGGAACTCGTCCGCGACAAGCGAGTAGAAGGGATCTCCGCGCTGCGGGACGAGTCTGATCGCACGGGGATGCGCATGGTCGTCGAGCTGAAGAGGGACACGTTCTCCCAGGTCGTGCTCAATCAGCTGTACAAGATGACGTCGCTGCAGACGTCGTTCGGGGTGATCAGTCTGGCCATCTCCGAGAGCCAGCCCAGACTCTTCGGGCTCAGGGGAACCCTGCAGGCGTTCCTGGACTTCCGCGAGGAGGTGGTGCGCCGCCGGAGCATGTTCGAGCTCGACAAGGCCCGGGCCAGGCTCCACATTCTCGCGGGGCTCGAGATAGCCATCGACAACATCGACGAGATCGTCAAGCTGATACGGGGATCAAAGGATCCCGAGGAAGCTCGGGGCGGTCTGATGACAACGTTCTCGCTGACAAAGATCCAGGCCGGGGAAATCCTCTCCATGCGATTGCAGCGACTCACGGGGCTCGAGCGAGGCAAGATCGTCATCGAGATGGCGGAGTTGAAGGTCATCATCGACGGGCTCGTTGCCCTTCTGAGCAATCGGGAGCTCCTCATCGATCACATTGTCGAGGAGCTCGAGGCCATCAAGAGCGCCTACGCCACGCCCCGCAAGACCGAGATCATCGACGACCTCTCCGATTTCGAAATGGAAGATCTCATCGCCGAGGAGGACATGGTGGTCACCGTCTCCAGTCTCGGCTACATCAAGCGGACGCCCGTGTCCGACTATCGGGCCCAGCACCGTGGAGGCAAGGGTCTCACGGGCATGGAGACACGCGAGGAGGACTTTGTCACCAAGCTGTTCGTGGCATCCACTCACGCCCACGTGCTCTTCTTCTCCGACAGGGGCAAGGCCTACCTCAAGAAGGTATACCAGGTTCCCCTGGGGGGACGGACCGCCAAGGGAAAGGCCATCGTCAACTTCGTGGGAATGGAGTCGGGCGAAAAAGTGGCCGCAGTCCTGCCGGTGGACGAGTTCACGGAGGACCGTTTCGTGCTGACCGCCACGCGAAAGGGCTATGTCAAGAAGAGCAACCTCATGGCCTATTCCCAGATCCGCGTCACGGGGATCATCGGGGTGGTCATCGACAACGGGGACGAACTCATCGGGGCGGAGACTCTGGGTCACGGCGATAACGTCATTCTCGGAACCCGTGAAGGGCAGTCGATCAGGTTCGAGGGCACCCAGGTGCGCTCCATGGGTCGCCAGAGCCGCGGTGTGCGTGGAATAGAGATCCGAAGAGATGACGGGGAGGACAACGCCGTGGTCAGCATGGCGGTCGTTCCGGACCTGACGGCGCAGACCCTGCTGACGGTCAGCGAGAACGGCTTCGGAAAGCGAACTGTCCTCGACGAGTATCGCGTTCAAAAACGTGGCGGGATGGGACTTCTGACCATCAAGATGAGCGAGCGCAACGGGAAGGTCGTGGATGTCCGCCCGGTGGCGGATGACGATCACGTGATGATCATCACCAACGGCGGCAAGATCATCCGCATGGCCGTCGATTCCATCTCCACTCTGGGGCGTAATACAATGGGTGTCCGGCTGATAAGGCTCTCAAAGGACGAGACTGTGGTCGGCGTCGAACGATTGGCGGATCGGGATTCTGTTGACGCAGAGTTGTCGGAGCCGCCGCCGCCGACGATAATGCCGAACGGAGAGAACCAGGACCAACAGTAGGGGCGAAAAGGCAATCGGGAGGACTCATGGGCATTGCCGTCGGTATCGACTTGGGAACGACGAACTCCTGTGTGGCGGTAGTTCAGGCTCAGCGGGCCAGGGTGGTGGAGGACGCCACGGGCAAGAGGATCCAGCCCTCGGTCATCTCCTTTCATCCAGGTGGCGCCACCCTGGCGGGGCTAAAGGCCAAGGATCGTCTCGTAATCGATCCCAAGAACACGATCTATTCGTTCAAGCGCCTCCTGGGGCGGAAGATATCGTCCGCAGAGATGCAGCACATCACCAAGGAGTTCCCCTATTCGGTGAGTGAGGGTCCCGACGGAATCCCGGTGATACAAGCTCGCGGACAGGAATTGAGCCTCCCGGAGGTTTCGGCAATAATGCTCAAGTACCTCCGTGAAATGTGCACAAAAACCCTCGGTGTTGATATCGATGAGGTGGTCATCACCGTGCCGGCCAATTTCAATGACGTTCAGCGATCCTCAACCAAGGTCGCGGCCAGGATCGCCGGTTTCAACGTGTTGCGTATTCTCAACGAACCGACTGCGGCAGCGCTCGCGTACGGTTTTGGTGGAAAGCTCACGGAGAAGATCGCGGTGTACGACTTTGGTGGCGGCACTTTCGACATCACAATAATCGAGTTGATGGACGATATCTTCGAGGTGCTCTCCACCGCCGGTGAGACGTTCCTTGGCGGCGACGATTTCGATGAAAAAATTGTGGAGGAGATGCGGCGCCAGTTCCTCTTCATGCACAGGTACGACCTGGGTGAGGACCCGGTAGCCATGCAGCGTGTGCGAACCGTGGCGGAGCGTATCAAGTGTCAGCTATCCAACCTCGATGAGGTCGAGGCCACCCTGCGGGAGATCGCATACGGGCCCGGTGGCGTCGCCATCGACTTCTCGTTCAAGATTACCCGCGCGAAATTCGAGTCCATGATCGAATCCCTGGTCGACAGGAGCATAGCAACATGTCAGGAATCGTTGAAGCTGGCCAAGCTAGACGTTTCCTCCCTCGACAATCTGATCCTCGTTGGTGGTTCGACCAGAATTCCCCTTGTGCGAAAGAAGGTGAAGGAGTTCTTCAACCGGGAGCCGCGCACGGAGATCAACCCGGACGAGGTGGTGGCCATCGGCGCCGCGATCCATGCGTTTTCTCTGACCGGGGAGGAGTTGCCGGAAGATCTGCCGGTGCCGGTCGAGCCCAGGGACAATGCGGATTTCGCCGACCTGATGGAGCCGGTTCACAAGTCCGCGCCAATGGCCACACCAAAGGAAGCCAGGCCGGCACCGCCGCCTGTCGATTCAACGCAAAAGCTCCCACAGATCCAGAAGACCATCATGGGCCTGCCCACTCCCCTGAAAAGCGACGAGCCCTCGCTTGAGGATCTGAGCGTCGATCTTCCGGAGGTACGGCCCCAAGCGCCGCCCGCGATACCAAAGAAGCCCGCCCCTCCGGCGCCGCCGGTCATTGCGATGGAGCCCGACTCGCCGGCGCCCCCGGTTATTGCGATGGAGCCCGACCCTCCGGCGCCCCCGGTCATTGCAATGGAGCCCGACCCGCCGGCGCCCCCGATTGACCTGGTGGCCGGCGAGGATCGCATCCTGCCGAAGGACGAGAAAGAGTCTTTCTCCATTCCAATGGTCAGCGCCGCCGCCGCTTCCACCTTGTTGCTCGATGTCACCCCCAGGGGTCTGGGCGTTGCCACCGCCGGTGGTTACTGCGACCAGATAATCGAGCGCAACGCCGCTATTCCGGTGGAGCAGTCGAGATTGTTCTCGACTTCAACGGACAATCAGACCGAGGTGGCCATCAATATATTCCAGGGGGAATCTCGGAGAGTGGAACAGAACACCTTGCTCGGTCAGGTCCAGCTGTCCGGGATAAGGCCCGCCCCACGCGGCGAGGTCAAGATCAAGGTGATTTTTGAGATCGACACCGACGGAATCCTGGGCGTTTCGGCGGTCAACGAGGAGACCGGTGCGGCGCAAGACACCCGCATTCAACTTCTGGGTGGCCTCAACGAGGATCAGGTCAACGCGCTGGTTTCGAAGTACTCCAAGTCATGAGCGGAAGAGATCCCGAATTCGACGCCTATGTCCTCAAGATCCACGAGGTTCTCGGGCGGCTGGACTACTACCGTCTGCTCGGAGTTGATCGATCCGCGAAGATACCCGAGATCAAGAAGGCCTTTTTTTCCATCGCGGGCAAGTTCCACCCGGATCGCAACAGAGACGCCGATGAGACTGTCAGTCAGGCCATCTACAACATCTTCAAGCGACTCAACGAGGCCTATCGAGTCCTTTGCGATTACGAAAAGCGCGTGCTGTATGACGAGGGCCTCGAAGGTGGTTCCACCAGGCTCGAGCACGAAGGCCGAAGGACCATGATCCCCAAAACCGCAGAGGAAACCCTGACTTCCCGGGAGGCCCGTCAATTCTACAGGCAGGCCGTGGAGGCCCTGAAGAACGGCAACCTCATGCAGGCGGATCTCCACATCAAGGTCGCCTCCAAGCGGGAGGGCGAGAACAAGGCCATCGAAGAACTGATGGAGAAAATCGACGCCGCCCTGGCCGAAAAGAAGAAGAAAAAAAAATAGGCCTCGTTCATCCGCCGTAGCCGCCGAAAGCAGGACGAACAAACCCAAAGATCCTCCCTTGCGGAGCAGGACGACAAACACGCCTTTGTACGCTATGATGGAGTGGACTAGGAGATGCATGAGATGAGTGCAAGTGACAGAGATCTGGCCCTCGCGCGGGAATATACGGGCCGCTTGAAGAAACGCCT
The DNA here is from genome assembly GCA_030591725.1 of Deltaproteobacteria bacterium. Classification (GTDB taxonomy): domain Bacteria; phylum Myxococcota_A; class Polyangia; order JAAYKL01; family JAAYKL01; genus JAUVAN01. The sequence continues at coordinate 7,677 of JAUVAN010000020.1, read as the reverse complement.
GGGGGACAACCTCCTTTCTGTCACGCTGTTCGGATCTCGTGCGCGCGGGACCGCGCGGGAAGGCTCGGATTTCGACTTGATCGTTCAGGTAAAAAACCGAACCGACGAAACCCGGGAAGCCGTCCTCGATGTGAACGTGGAAATGATGGACGAATTCGAAGTGCTGTTCATGGGGATTCTCTATGACGAGGAAGAGTGGTCGCGCACCAGGCGATTTCCATTGGGGTGGAGTGTCGATCGCGAAGGGATATCACTTTGAGCGACAAGCGCGCTGACCCGAGTGTCCTTGAAGCAATGCTCAACAAGGCGCAGAACAAGCTGAAAGCCGCCGGATCCGCTTTTGAAAATGAGTTCTTCGACGATGCGGCTTCATGCTCGTACTACGCGGCCTATCATGCCGTGTGTGCGCTGCTCGCAAGTCGCGGCCTGGCTTTTTCTTCTCACGGGCAAACTCTTGGGGCTTTCAACCGGGAATTCGTAAAAACAGGCAGGCTTCCGGCTCATGCATTCAGAAAGATCCAGAAGCTCTTCGAAGACAGAAACATAGGCGACTATGACCCTTCCGCCATGGTGGACAGTGAAACCGCAAAAAGAGACGTTGCCGACGCCGAGTGGATCGTCGAGGAGATCCGCCTGCTCCTGAAAGAGCATCTCAAACCCCCGGATGCCGATTGTTAAAGTCCATGCGTGATCGAGCGGACAAGCGTCGATCATTTCGCGAGGTCTTCCCCGGCAGAGGCAGTTGCGTTGATCCACAGACCTCTCGCGCCGGAGCGGAAGCACATTGCAGCCCCCACGATCTATCCATTTTCCAGCAGAGACCCGTTGTGTTGGTCCGCAATCATCTTGCGCCGGAGCAGAAGGTCATTGTGGAGCCCGCAAACCGCCTGCGCCGGAGCGCAAGCCCGTTGCGTTGGTCCGCAAAGCCCGTTCCGCTCGCGCAAGAGCCTGTTATTGCAGTCTTTTTGCAAATATTGAGATTCAACCTGCGTAGAAAAGACCCCGCAAGCCGCCGCCGCATCATGCGCACCTACGGCGTCAAATACCGCTACCTCAAAGGCGAACCCGTCGAAGCCGACTGACCCTGTCTTGCTTTCCGGGGGGCACTACGGTTGCATATTTCCGGAAATGTTTTTTCAAGGAGGAAACCCATGTTGATTTGTGAACCGGAAAAGTTCTACACAGCGTTCAGGGAAAGTTGGACGGATTCAAATTGCACTCCTCCATGGAGATATGCACCTCCGCTAGGTCCACGTAGCCTCAGCACGCCATGGACGAGATGGGCGGAAGACTGCATGCTTGAAATCGCCAACACGCAAAAACTTCACTGCCAGAACCGCGCGAACACCCTGTGTCCCGGACAGGAGTGGATGAAAATAGATCATATATTCGTGAAAAAAGATAAAAAAGGTACACCTCCGTATGACAGCTTTCCCCTCATCGCCGTAGAGCACGAGAACGGGGAGTTCGGCGGGAGCGATGGGAATTTACCCCCTGGTGACAAACAATACGCCAGCATCGAGTGGGCGTTCTGGAAGGTGCTGTCGATGAGATCGAAACTGTCGGTCCTCGTTGCCTACTCGAAGCAAGAACAGGGTGACGGTAAGAAAGAGCTACAGAAGATGATCGATGGTTGGCGCAACACTTACGATAACAAGAACCCCAAAGTGCTGGTGCTTATGGGTTGGCATGACGGGGCAAAATTCACGAAAGAGGAAAACATCTACTCCGCTTACTGCGTCGATGAGGAAGGACAACTCAACGAAATGAAGGACCGGCAATAATCGACCGAAAAAAAGGTCGGTTCTTTTGGGGCTATTCGTTGATTGGTGGGGGTCAGCGGGCAGCAATCACTTTGATTGCTCTCTGATAAGCAAGTCCCTGCATGCCTCCGAGTAACCCATCGCGCAAGATTTATCGAAGAAGGGTTTCGCTTTCTCCCAGCCATTCTCCCTTTCAGAATAAAGACCTGCCCAAAAGCATCCGGCAGCATGGCCTAGAGTACAACTCTTCTCGTACAGACTGAGCATGATTGCCCAATCCTTCTCGAACTCTTCTTCTTCCTTTTCTGAACAGTCTTCGCACGCATGGGGATTATCATTATAACTGGTGTCTATTTGGGCGGCGTTGAAACAGCTCTTTGCATGTTTTAATGTGCACGCCTTCTCGTACAACTCCCTAGCTTCATTCACTGTGTCTATTCCCTCGCTAACTGTCTTGAACGATGCATCAGGCCCGAAAATCTCACTGACTTCGACGCCCATCAATAAATTGAAACAATTTTTCCCAGAATCCCACAACGCCACAGCGGCGCAATAACAATCATTGGGGTTACCGCTGTCACAGGCCTTCCGATGTGCAGCGAGGTCCGTGTTGCAAACAGGCGACGAAACTGGTTTCTTGGCCTTCTCTTTTTTTATTTGGTCGTTTTTCTTGGCCTTCTCTTTCTTCAGGTGGTCGTGCATTTTCTTGAGAAGAGAACAGGCTTTCCCTCGGAGCGGAAGTGCATCCATCAATCCCTTGTCGCAGAAATACGTGTCTCGGATGAACACCAGTGATTGCAGATTGCCTTTGCCGTAAGAAGCCAGGGCATTTTTAAGCTGTTGAACTCCGATGTCATCCTGGGAAGACGTAAACTTCTGAATCAGCTTTGTAGCTTTCTTTTCGAACTTCTCAGTTGAACCAACGGCGGATTGGCTGAAAACCATGATAAACAGTAATGCCATTGTCACAATGCCAGATTTTCTCATTGGCTTCCCTCCATTTCTTCTACGTTCTTTGACCAATCATTCTATTGGGAAATTCATACTCTGAGCACAGAATCCACGGCACGACATCTTCAACCCGGCAATCACTTTTGGTGCGGTTTCCAAATATTCTGCTCGTGAACCCTTTTCTTAGTAGAGAACCCGATTTGCACCTTGCTCGCATAATCGATATCCCTCGCGTTGAACTTGAATGAGACGATGTTTCCCTTCTTCCCAAGGATGTGCTCATCGGGAAAAGTCTCCCAGGACTCGACTGTGGTCATCGCTGGTTTCTGTCTGTTGTTGGACAAGATTCTTTCGCGCGCCGCGCTGGGGAAAAACAACAATTTTATCTCATCTCGCGCAAGTTCTTGTCCTGTCTGATCCACGAGTCTCGCCACCATGGGCAGCGGCAATGTGAAAAACGTCTCATCGCTCATGTTTCTATCGACCGTCCAACGCTGGTCAACGAAATCGAACGTAATCTCGACTACGCCTTTCTTTCGGTCGATTCTTGCGCTTGGATTTCCTATTCCTTCGGTGAGTACGTTGGCCTGCCACAGAAACCCGGGCCTGAGCCTTGGCTTGGTGAACGGGGCCATCAATTCTGCCTTCAGGATATCCGGATCAGATCCACTCTCTGGACTCCCACAAGCGACCGCCAATAACCCAATTACAAAAAGAACCGATTTCATTATTGACCCCCTACCGCACCGCCTCTTCCTGGAAGGTGCCGGACGCAAATCCAATGGTCGCGTCGTTCAAAGCTGCGAGAACAGCTCTATTTGCATTGAATGATAATTCATCATCCATTTTGCGACAACATCCCGGCGATGATCTTCGCGAGCCCGATTCCCACGCCCTTCACTTCAACCAATTCTTCCACCGACGCTCCGCGGACGCCCTTCACGCTGCGAAATGTCTTCAACAGCGCGCGTCGGGTCTTGGGTCCCACGCCGGGTATGTCGTCGAGAGCCGATCTGAGAGTTCGCTTAGCGCGGATCTTGCGTTGATAACCGTTCGCCAGGCGGTGTGCCTCGTCCCGGGCCATGGCCAGGAGGTGCAGTGACGATGTCTGCGCGCGCAGCGGGATGGGGTTCTTCCGCCCGACGAGGAACAGCCGGTCACCCGTGGGCTCGCCGGAGCTATCCTGCTTCTTGGCGAGAGCGACGACCTCCTGTTCGGGAAGCCCGAGCTCCTCGAGAACGGCCCGAGCGATTGAAAGCTGTCCACGACCGCCGTCCACTACCAGAAGATCAGGTGCTTCCCATCCCTGCTCTGATTTTGCCGCCCGAGCGAATCGCCTGTTGAGCACCTCTCCCATGGCCCTGTAGTCGTCTCCGCCCGCTGCGGTCTTCAGGCGAAAGATCCTGCCGCTCTTTACGTCAATCTTTCCGTCAATCACCGCGCTTATTGCGCCCACGGTGTCGCGTCCGCCCAGGTGGGCGATGTCGACGCACTCGATCCGCTCGGGCAGGGCCGCGAGCCGAAGCTTTCGCTGCACTGCTTCGAGGCGCTCGCGGATGTCTTCCCTGTCCCGGGTATGAGTCTCGAACTCCTGCCTGGCATTGAGGTTGGCCATCTTGATCTGATCGGCCCGCGCACCCCGCCGGGGGTGAATGACACGGACCACTCCGCCCCGTTGCTCGGTCAGCAACTCACACAGAGCGGCCGTATCCGGCAGCGGGCGGGACACGATGACCTCGTGGGGGATGCGCATGGCGTGTGCGTATCGCTGTACCAGAAAGGACGAGAGAATTTCGTGGTCGGGAAACTCGAGGCCCTTGAAAAAGAAACTGCGCTTTTCGGCGAGTCGTCCCCTCAAGACTTCGAGCACAGCTACCTGCACTTGATCTCCCTCCCGGTAAAACCCGACCAGATCCTGGTCGATGTCCTTGAAATCCGTGATCCGTTGCGGGGCGAGAGTTTGTTCCACGGCGGCGATCTGATCCCGATACATCACCGCACGCTCGTAAGCCATCTCATCAGCCGCTGTCGCCATCCTGTCGCGCAGCTGTTCGATGAGATCGTCCTTCTTGCCCTCCATGAAAAGCCGAACATATCTGAGCTGTTCCATGTACTCATCGTGATCGACATCGAGTATACACGGCCCCTGGCACCTGTGGATCTGGTGCTGGAGGCATGGCCTCACCCGATTTGTGAACGCCCGTCTGGAGCAGGAGCGAAGTCTGAAATACCGGTTGATGACCTTCAGCGTTTCGCGAGCCGAACGGGCCGAGGGGAACGGGCCGTAGTAGATCGCACCGTCCTTTTTCGGCTTGCGGATCATTTCGAGAGCGGGCCACTCGTCGTTGAGGTCGAGTCTGAGGCACAGGAAGTTCTTGTCATCCATCAGCCGCAGGTTGTAGCGGGGCGAATGGCGCTGGATCAGGTTGTACTCCAGGAGCAGAGCCTCCTTCTCCGACGTGGTCAGAACCACCTCGATGGAGGTCAACTTCTGCCTCAGATTGCGGACGAAATGACGGGTATCGGTTGTTCCGGGGGTAAAGTACTGACGCACGCGGGCGCGCAAGTTCACAGCCTTTCCGACGTAGACGATCTTTCCCTGGCGGCCACGCATCAGGTACACGCCGGGCGAGGCCGGCAGGCCGTCGAGCAGCCGCTTGAGATCTTTTTCTTTCAACTGTTTAAAAAATCGGGTGATCACAATGAGGATAAAGGCAAAAAGAACGAGGCTATCAGGTTTTCTCGTTGTCCACGCTGCCGGTGACAATGGAGTTGACCATCTCCTTCAGTTCCTTGCCGACCTTGAAGAAGGGCAGTCGCTTGGATGCGACGTGGACGGGTTCGCCGGTACGGGGATTCCTTCCATTGTATGGCTTGTACTGCCTTACGGTGAAACTGCCGAATCCTCGTATCTCTACACCTTCGCCGTTCTTGAGGGCGGCGGTCATCGAATCGAAAATGCAATTCACGACCAACTCCGCGCGACTCTTGGTGACGTTGGTCTTGCTCGCGACAGCGTCTATCAACTCCGATTTGGTCATGGTGCTCCTCGCGTTTTTTGGAATGATGAAAGGTAACAGGAAAAATGGGCGCGGTCAATACACAACCCATCGACTTAATTGACAATTACCAGAGGTGAAAGGTAACCATCAATGTCGATTCAAAATCGAGTGGACCCATCGAACTTCAGCCGACGATTTCAACGATAATGAAAATCAACGATTGATTCCAGGACTGAAACTGAGCTAGATTACCAAAAATCCGAATGCAGGAGGATCGAGCGATGAATGATGACAATCGTCACGACTCTAATGAAGATCAAGTAGAAGGGGAGCCTCAGGCACCAGAGGCGCCAGTTGAAGATCAAGCACCAGAGGCACCCCAGGCGCCAGAGGCGCCAGTTGAGGATCAAGCACCGGCGGCACCCCAGGTTCCGGAGGCGCCAATTGAGGATCAAGTACCGGAGGCACCCCAGGCACCGGAGGCACCCCAGGCACCGGAGGCACCCCAGGCACCGGCCGCGCCCCAGGCACCGGCCGCGCCCCAGGCACCGGCCGTACCCCAGATCCCGGAGGCACCCCAGATCCCGGCGGCGCCCCAGGTTCCGGAGGCGCCACAGGCGAACTTTGACGATTACGATCCTGGTGGTCCCGATGAAAAAATGAGTCGCGGTAACCGCGGCATGTTGATTGCCTTTCTCATCATGGTTCTGCTCGGTGGAGCGGTGGGAATTCTCTGGTACATGGACAAGGCCGATTACGACAAATGGCAGGACAAGGTGGAGGCCGCCACCAAGCTCGTCAAGGACGGCGACGATGAGGGTTTCAAGGCGGCGCTCAGGGATATTCTGCAGAACTGCGACAGGAAAGACATTCTGGTCGACATTATTTACAACATCGGCCTCGAAAAGGACGTCAAGGCCGTCGATCTGTTGATCAAGGCGGTGCAGAAGGGTGGTGTCATCGGCGAGGAGGCCTCCCTGGCCCTCGCGAAGATCGGTGGTTCACAGGCCAAAGAAGGCACCGAGGCGATCTTCCAACAGATGCAAAAGACTGAGGAGCTGCGAAAGTACAAGCACGCATGGGCCATGTGCATGCTCGGCGACGATCGCGGATTCCCGGTCTTGCTGGAGGGCGTTGGCAAGCAGATCGTCAATCATAAAAACATCCCCGACTACGATCCGGACCTCATCGCCCGGGTGGGTTCCACCGACAAGCTCATCGATCTTGCCAAGTCGGACGATCCCATGCTCAAGATGTACGCCGCCATGGAGCTCGGTTTCCGCGAGGACAAGAACCCGGTTCCGGCGCTGCTTGAATTGATCAAGGATCCCAACAACAAGGTGGCGGAAGCTGCTGCGGTTTCCCTCGGCCGGACGGCGGACGAGGGTGCGGGCAAGGCATTGCTCGCCAAGATCAAGACCACGCCGGAGCTGTTGGATTCCATCCTCTCTGCGGTGACCCAATCCGTCGGCGCGCCCGGCCTGGAGATCATGTATAACAACACCGACGATCCTTCCATCAAGTACAAGATCATCGGCAAGATAAAGAAACTCCGCGATCCCCGTCTGTGCGATCTCCTGCTGAAAATCACGGATGAAAAGTTTCCGGGATCGGACGACAAGGCCAGGTTGGAGGCCGACCAGATTCGAAATCAGGCCCTGTGGATTCTCGAGGAACTCGGGGACAAGCGCATCGCGGACAAGATGTACGCGAAGACCCAGTGGGAGCCGGTCAGCGAAGAGAGAATTCCGGACGCGGCGACCCGGTATCGCCAGGATGACATGGCGCGCAAGATCGCCAACGGTGTGACCTCCTGGTTCGGCGCTATCAAGCCCGAAGGCGCAGGCGACTACCTGATGAATATCTACAAGGCAAACGAGCCTTACTCCAACACTCCCGAGAGCGCCCAGCGGGTCAAGGTCGACATCGGCCCCCTCATGGACTCCATGGGCCGTTCCGGC
>JAUVAN010000339.1 GCA_030591725.1 Deltaproteobacteria bacterium | reverse complement strand
ATGGGACGAGACAGAAGTCGCGTACGTGATCAACGACAATGATTTCTGGATCGAAGAAGACGGTGGTTCTCTCACTCTGGCTGACGATGTTGTGATCAAGTTCACCGCCGATGGAGAGATCGTCTACGACGGGGCAAATATCAATAACCATGACGGCGCGGGCGTGGCCTTTACCTCATTTCGGGACGATACCCTCAAGGGCGACACCAACGGTGACGAAGCCGCGACCGGCCCCTCGGACGGCGACTGGGGCGGAATCTGCGACAACAGTGTCCCCGTCGGAGATGACTGCCACGAGACCTGGACCAATATCTATTACGATTCTTACTAGCTTCGAGATAGGGCTGTTACCCGCTCGGCGGATCTTGCGACAAATCGAACGATTGTGCGCAAAACGAAGTCGAACCTTCGTTTGAGAGCGATCCTGTCCCATGACCGCTCTGTTTTCGCGGTGAACCCCACTGGCAATTTCTTCCATACGAATCTTGCGCCGATGGCGATGAAGCCCCCGACGACCATCAGGACGGCCCATGCCACCCGCAGGACGGGCCTCGTGTACTTGCTGATCGCCTGGTACGCGTCCTTGAAGGGGTGAGGCTTCCACTCCTCCTCGTCGAACATTTTCCCGTCATGACTCGACACGCTTTCCTGCGAATCGTTATCGATGGCCAGGGTGATCTGGATGGTCCCGTCGTCGTCGATCTCGCCGATCATGGAGATGACAGCCTCCACGCCGATTCCACCGGCCTCCAACTCCACCGTCTGGCCCATGGTGAGTCTGACCGGGGGAGTCGGCCCGGGAGCCGCGGTTGCAGGCGTGCTCTCTTCCTCGTCCTTCCCGAGAAGCCTGAGCCCCACCTCCATTCCATCTCCGTCGAGATCAGGAGCGGTCCAGACGATCAGGGCCTTCCTCTCCACGGGATCCACCCCATCCTCCAGGGTCAGCCTCACCAGGACATTGGCCCCCGGCTGTGTAGTGGTATCGAAGCGGGCCCGGATCCCCGTGCTCGACAGGTTGCGCGTGAACCCGGTTGCGAACTCATTACCCCCCGCGTCGAGCAGCTCCAGCGGTCTGCCCACGTCTATTCGGTTTTCATCGGACCTTCGGTTTGATTGAAGCACGGACACCTCCATTTAAAAAAAACAGGCGTGACCTGACTGTATCCGGCGAGGGCCCGGGCTCAAAAAAAATGGCGTTGATGGGAGGGACTCTTTTGGTAAAAAGAAAACGTTGGCAAGTAGGATTGCGGGGCCAGGCGATCTAACCTGCGTCTCCGCCATCCGCGCCACCGTCTGCGTCGGTATCGGTATCAGTGTCGGTATCAGTGTCGGTATCAGTGTCGGTATCAGTGTCGGTGTCAGTGTCGGTGTCAGTGTCGGTGTCAGTGGCGGCGTCGTTCCCGGCGTCGAGGTCGATGAGATCGTCATCATCGCCACAGCCGACAACCACCAGCCCAAGGGCCAGCATTGCCATCAAGACAAGTAAAAAACGTTTCATTCTCTTGCTCCTCCTGCATCCTCAATTGGGGACGCGATAAGTGAAATCTGAGTCAGATTGTATGCGATGTTCATGCCGAAATGCCAAACCCACTATAATTAAAGAGAAATTACCATTTCAGGCTCAGTAATAGTGTAGCGCAAAGACCACAAAACTGATCGAAATGTCCGAATAATCATCGTTTGCGCACATAGTGCGGGAAAGATCGAAATTAGCCCCAAAAGGTCGTATGATCGGCGCATGGGCAACCAGGGAAAAATCGCCGCGCAGCGACACGCCGAGCTGGTGGAGGAGATCCGGGCGCACGATCGGCGGTACTATGTGGACAACGCTCCGATCGTGAGCGATCGCGAATACGACAAGCTCTTTACGGAGTTGAAGGACCTGGAGCGTGATCACCCGGATCTCGTCACCGGAGATTCTCCGACCCAACGGATCGGCGCCCAACCGGTGGATGGTTTCGAGCGCGTTCCTCATCCCCATAAGATGTACAGCCTGGACAACACTTACGATGAGGGCGAATTGCGCGATTTTCTCGAACGGGTAAGTGGTGGACTCGGTGACGAGGATAAGGTGGAACTGGTGGTGGAGCCCAAGCTCGACGGTGCATCCATGGAGCTTATTTATCGTGACGGTATCCTCGCGACGGCCCTGACCCGCGGCGACGGGATCGAGGGCGAGAACGTGAGCTCCAACGTGAGAACCATTCGGTCCTTGCCATTGAGGATTCCGTCAAGAGGAGAGGTGATCGCGAGGGGAGAGATCTTCATCAACGAAGAGGATCTCGAGGCCGTCAATCGCGAGCGTGAGGAGCGCGGGGAACCGGCTTTCGCCAATCCGAGGAATGCGGCGGCGGGGTCGTTGAGGTTGCTGGATCCCGCCATCACCGCAAGGAGGCCGCTTCGGATAATCCTGTACGAGCTTGTGGATGCTCCGGGCAAGCCCGATTCACACACAGAGTGCCTCGAATGGCTCGCGGATCAGGGCCTGCCCACCCACGGGATGCAGCGCGTGTGCACCTGCGCAGATGAGGTCACAGCGGCCATTTCGGAGTTCGACGCCGGGAGAAACGAGATCCCGTTCGAGATTGACGGAGCGGTGGTCAAGGTCGATCGCGGGGATTTCAGGGAGCGGTTGGGGTTCACTGCGCGTTTCCCACGGTGGGCGGTTGCCTACAAATTCGAAACGCAAAAGGCGCGCACCAGGTTGATCGATATCCTGGTTCAGGTGGGGCGCACCGGTGCGCTCACCCCGGTTGCCGTGCTGGAGCCGGTCGCGCTGGCCGGAACGACGGTTTCCAGAGCGTCCCTGCACAACGAGGACGAGATCCGGAGCAAGGACATCCGGGTGGGCGATATGGTGGTAGTCGAGAAGGCGGGGGAGATCATTCCGCAGGTGGTCGAGGTAGTACGCGTGCAGGGTGCGAAGAGAGGAGATCCTTTCGTGATGCCCAAGACCTGCCCGGTCTGCGGAGGGGTCACCGGGCGAGAGGAAGGCGAGGCCAGGTGGAGATGCACCAACCGGCTGGCTTGCCCCGGGCAGCTCAAGGCGGCCCTGCGTCACTTTGCGCTGAGATCGGCAATGGATATCGAGCACCTCGGGCCATCGCTAATCGATCAGCTTGTCGAGAACGAGCTGGTGCGGGATCCGGCGGATCTATTCTCCCTGACCGTGGAGCAGGTGGAAGGTCTGGATCGCATGGCGGAAAAGAGCGCGCGCAATCTGATCGCCGCCATCTACAAGAGCCGGGGGAAAACCCTGGATCGGCTCATCACCGGGCTGGGGATCCCGCTGGTGGGGGAGGTTGCGGCCGTACAGCTGGCGTCCAGGTACGAGAGCCTGTCCGGTTTTTTCAAAGCGATACCGGCGGTACAGCGCGAGGAGCTTGCCGCCATTCACGGCATCGGTGACAAGATAGCCGATTCCATCGCGAACTCCCTGGAAGATGAGCGATTCATGGGGGTAGTGAAGAGGTTGCTCGATCTGGGAGTAGATCCCGTGGCCAGGGGTGAGAGTGAAAAAGGATCCCTGACCGGGATGTCGTTCTGTCTGACGGGCAAGCTCTTCGAGCCGCGAGCCAGGATCCAGGAGCGGATTCGTGCGGCTGGAGGGGAGGTCCACTCGGCGGTCAAGAAGGGTACCGGTTATCTGGTCACGGGCGAAAAGGTCGGCAAGTCAAAGATAGAAAAGGCACGCGCCGCCGGAACCGAAGTCATCGACGAAAAGACACTCATGGGGATGATGGAGAAGCAAGATGGATAGCAACGGAAAGCTGTTTCCCAGGGGCGGGCCGGAACCCAAGTCGGAGCTGTTGGCGGCCTACGAGGAAATCACCGCCGCCGGTTTCAAGGATCTGGATCGGTTCTCCGTTGAGGATCTGGACTGGCTGCAGCATATTCACGATCGCCATCTGGACTTCTTTCGAGAGGAGCGGCGAATGCATTTCGGCGCCTTCGCCCTGGTGGGACTGGTATTCATCATCCTTCTTCCCGCGACATTGTCTCTGGAGGACTACTTCCTTGTCCTCGCCGGGGCACAGGCCATGTTGCTCGCCTTGCTTGTTCCGTACGTCTTCGTCTACCGGAAGTACGAGGAGGGCGTGAGGAGGATGATGCGCGAGGCTATTATTCTGGAGAACGCTCGGCGGTTGAGGGTGGAGCAGGGGTGACCGAAGGCCGGGATGGGGTTTGGGGCTCGAAAGAGCGTTTCGCTGCGAGGAAAGAGGGCATGTTGGTTATGAAGCGCCAGAGGGTATGCCGGTGCTGCCAGAGTCTCTTTTTTAACTTGGTCTTCAACCATATCTTGTCGTGGTAAAAGCGCTTGATGTGCCGGTTGTAGAGTTCGTCGATCTCTTCTCTGGATTCGAACGCTTCGGGTACGAAGACGAAGTTGAGGCAATTCATCAGCCTCCACTCTTCATTGAACGTTCCATCGTCGTGGATGGTCGGCCAGCAGGGTGCGCCCGGGAACGGTGTGAACTTGGACATGTTCATGTCGT
>JAUVAN010000205.1 GCA_030591725.1 Deltaproteobacteria bacterium | reverse complement strand
TTCGCCCGAGATCCAACCGGCCAGCGAGGTGATGGTGAGCGAGACAGTGCTCACACACTTTGCGAGCGCGGCGTGGGCGGCCTTGTGAATCGGAAGTCGGACGTCGGTGGTCGGTTGATGGATCCCGATCAGCCCGATCCCGTTCTTGAGCATGGGCGTGACCTTCACCGTCATCTGCTCGCCGTCGCGTTCGATGAGGAGGGAGACCTCTTTTTCGGGGTTCTCGTGAAGGTTGCCCGCGAGCTCGTCCCAGGTGAAGATCTTCACTCCGTTGAACTCGAGCACCCGGTCGTTCAGTTTTAACGCGGCTGCGTCCGCCGGGGCGCCTTTAACTATCTGCCCGACCCTCGACTCGTTCACGCTCTCGGGAACCCCGGACGAATAGAGCCCGAACAACATGGCCCACGCCAAAAGGAAGTTGGCAGCAGGTCCCGCCAGGATCACCGCCATCCGCTTCCAGGCGGCCCTGGTCTGGTAGGAGCCCGGGGCCGTGTAGGCATCCTCCTCGAACGGATTCATCCCCTTGATCTGCACGAACCCGCCGAGGGGAATTATGCCGATCTGGTACACGATGCCGGTCTTTTTGGAGGTCCACTTGATGATGGGATGAAGGAAGCCGATGGAGTAGCGCAGGACTTTCATCCCCGTCCAGCGCGCCATCCAGAAATGCCCCGCCTCGTGAATCGCGATGAGTATGCCGATAACCAGAATTGCTATCAGGATGTTCATGGAGGGGTATTAACCGTCATCGCCGAAAAAGTCGAGTTGACGAAAAAACGAAGCGAAGATTCCGATCGTCGGCTCATGTTTTCCACCGGTAACGACAATTGCTATATAATTTGTTTGCTTTTCAAAAAAGGGAGTGAGGCAATGAATAAGTACATATTGCCACTGATGTTGTCTGTTCTTCTTTGTGGGATCGGCTGTTCAAGTGATGGACCCAAAGGCAGCGTGGATTCAGGAACGGATATCGATTCGGACTCGGATTCAGACTCGGACACAGACTCGGACTCCGATACCGACACGGATTCGGATTCCGACACCGACTCGGACACCGACTCGGACACGGACTCGGATTCCGATACTGACGCCGTTGAATGTGAGAACTGGCAGACGGCGCACCCCGAATGGATTTTCTGCGATGATTTTGAAAGCACCGATCCCATGGTGGGAAGCGGTCGCTATTTCGAGTACGGCGACGACGACGGCGACTGTGTTGTGGAAGATGGTGTCGGGCTTGGAGGAACACGCGGTCTCAGTACCCTGTGGCAGGCCACAGAAGTTGGAGCCGGTGGTATGAAGCTCGCCTTTGGAAGAAACCCACAATCGTACATGGACACAGGCATCCGACCTGGTGAGGATTTCCCGGAGATCTATTACAGGATGTACCTGAAAAACGAGGCCGGCTGGCAGGGCAACCCGGCCAAGCTGTCCAGGGCAACGGTGTTTTCGTCATCCAGTGACTGGTCCCAGGCCATGATTGCACACCTGTGGAGCGACGGTGACGAACATCTACTGGTAGATCCCGCCTCGTGTGTCGACGGGAGCGGCAATGTGGAATGCCAGGGCTATAACGATTTCACGCAACTCGATTGGCTTGGATATGAAGCCGGTGTCACACCTATCTTCGCCACCGATCATTCCGACATATGGTTTTGCATAGAAGCGCATGTACTGTTGAACGACCCCGGATCCTCCAACGGGGTTCAGGAGTTCTGGATAGATGGAAATCTGGAGGCCCGACGGGACGGATTGGATTTTGTTGGTACCTACACCGAATACGCACTCAACGCGGTCTTTTTTGAAAATTACTGGAACAGCGGATCACCCGTTGAACAGGGGCGATACTTCGACAACATCGTTGTCTCCACTGCGCCCATAGGATGCCTGTAGAACAGTCTCAACAGTTCTACTTCGGCATTGGGCGTACTGTTGCCGTCCCTGCTCTACTGGCTCTGGTCCCAGCAGGCATACCAGTAGTTTGTGAGCTCGAGCGGGCCGTTCGTGTAGTTGTCGTTGGAGTACGACAGGGTGAGCACGTTCTTGAACATGTCGTAAGTGTAAGTGTCGGTAATGCAAAATCCGTTGGTGCAATACCGATGCGTCAACAGGTACCCCTGTTCGTCGTAGGCGTTCTCCGTGTGGAAGTTGTCCACATCAAGAAACCACACCTCGCTCAATGTGAGCACGTTGCCCATGGAGTCGTACGTGTAGACGGTGCGCATATCCAGGTTGTCGTCGGCGCCGAGATCCAGCTCCTGCTTTGTCATGTTGCCGCTCGAATCGTATTCGTAGGCAAAGGTGTCCAGCTTGTCCACGGTCCCATCGGAAGGCTCCCACGCTGTGCCGTCGGTTTCTCTGGTCAGGGGATTTCCGTGCTCGTCGTAGGTATACGCGATGATGATGTCCGGTGCATCGTCCGCGTTGAGATCCTCCACGGACTCGATCATGTTGCCGGAGACATCGTAAGTGAACGTGACTCGTCGATCCACGGATCCGTCGGCGACCGCGTCGGGGCCGTGGCCATCCTGCTCGAGCTTCGTCATATTGCCGTTGCCGTCGTAAGTGTAAAGAAAACTCATGTCGGTGGCGCCATCGGCGCCGTTCTGGGGGTGCGCCGCGCTCCATTCGATGCCGTCCCGCGCTTCGGTGAGGACGTTGCCGTCACTGTCGTAGGTGTATTCTTTCAACGTGTCGAAGGCTCCATCCGCGTTGCCGTCAAACTCTTCTTTCACCACGTAATCGCCGTCATAGAAAAAGACGGTCCACTCATCCACGGTTTCGTCCGGCCCCAACTCTCCTCGGTCCAGCTCGGTCACGCACGGACCGGCGTACTTTGCGATCGCGTCAAAATAGTTTGTATCCGTGTCGTCTCCGGGGGCGAAGCCCGGCTCCGGTGTGCATCCTCCCGGGCAGAAAGCGGCAAGCGCGAACGCCATCAGCGATAGAATTGAAGTGTCATGACGCTTCACGTAAACCTCCGAGCCCATAATTACAAGGTCATTGAACTATAAAGTATTATAGTGGAAAACAGGTCGAACGCATGGGTTTTTCTCGGCAGGCCGGGGGATTTTACGGGCAGAGACAGTCTCTAAGATGTGTAGGGTTTGAAGAGGGATTCAAACTCCCCGAGAATGTCCTCGAACTGCATGGGGAGTATCTGCGCGAACACGTCCAGAAGGACCACGGCATTGAGCGAGGAGTCCTTTGTGCTGACCTCTCGCAATCGATCGCTGACGGCTCGGTTCACGACGTTGATGACGGA
Organism: Deltaproteobacteria bacterium; assembly: GCA_030591725.1. Classification (GTDB taxonomy): domain Bacteria; phylum Myxococcota_A; class Polyangia; order JAAYKL01; family JAAYKL01; genus JAUVAN01. The sequence goes on along the minus strand of JAUVAN010000205.1, from coordinate 4,389 downwards.
GTAGATCCGCGAGAGGCCTTCGAAGTCGGTTTCGCGATCCATTCCACTCAAATTGCGCATGTACTGGGCGAGCATGTACATGGAAGTGACCCTGTACAGGGTTTCTTCCTGTGTGGAGACCGGGAGGTGAAAACGGGCCATGGGTCGGAAGAACGCCGTGTGAGGGCAACCGCTCGTGGGGATGATGAGGCCCATGAGTGATCGCAGCGCGTCCTGGGCGGTGGTGTCCATGGACACGGTCCTGGCGGGGAAGGTCACCTCCAGGGTGACCCGCTCATGGGATACCAGCTGGTTCGTGGCCTCGATCACCTCGACCAGGCTCAGGGCAAGGGGGCATCGCGGTGTCTCGTCCGGCGTAAAGGGGCAGTTGTCGCACTGGTGGTATTCGAGCCGCGTCCAGTCGGGTAGGTCCTCTCTGTCATCCATGATGAGGGAGAAATGCTCCGGGTCGAATTCAAGGAGAAAATCGAACTTCGGCCCGTTTTCGACCCCGAAACGATATCTCACCGCGTAACATTCTGTGCATTCCATCTTGAACTGAATATTAACCAACCGGGCGGGCAAACACAAAAAGCCGACCACGCACTACGAAAAACAGGCGGCGAAACGCTCGATGGCGTCCTCCTTCACGTTGCTGACGGTCTCGGACACACCAGACACCTTTCTGACGATCGCCCGCTCCACGAAGTTCATCTTGTCGAAGTCGACCACTCCACCGAACAGTCCAACTGCGGCGGCGTGTTTCCGAAGCTTTTCGGGAAAGGCGCCCTCGAACTGGGCGGTGGCCTTTTCGCCCTCGTACATGCAGCAAAGGTAGAGACCCAGGCGCTTCTTTTCCAGGATGGCCAGGTTCTCCTCGCAGAAGTTCTTTATTCGTCTTTGCACGCGACCCGCGTGGATGGATCCGCCCACTATGACGATATCGAAAGCGTTCAGATCAAGGCCGGATCTCTCCTTGACATGCGCCACCGTGACATCACCGCGCAGCAGGTTTTTGAGGGTGGCAGCCGCACTTTGCGTACAGCCGTGCTTTGTGTCGTAAACTATCAGGGTCTTCATGTTTGACAGGTTAACCTAGTTGGCGTTGTCCATGAAGAAATTCCACAGGTCGTCGTTGGTCTGGCCGTACTGGGACCGCCACAGCCAGGTGTGCCCGCCGGCGGTCACGGAGGTGAAGGTCACGTCCCATCCGGCGGCGTTCAGATCGTTGTAGAAGGACTCGCCCATGCTGTACTGCACTACCGAATCGCTGGTGCCATGAATGATCCAGACGGGTCCTTTCGGGTCCGCCTGCGTGAGGTCCACGGTTCCCCCGGTGGCATCGTAGCCCGCGTTGATCCCGTAGGCGGCAAACGGCGATACCCAGGTTCCCGAAGAGATTTCCATTCCGCCGGAGAACATGGCCATGAGACCGGTGCATCCGCCCCCCCGGGAGTGACCCGTGAGGAAGATGGCGCCCGCGTCGATGTAGTAGGACGCGCTCGTAACGGCGATCATTTGCAGCATGAACTCCATGTCGTTCTGCAAGGAAATATCGTAGCCGTCGGTACCGGGCCAGCCTTCGCTGCTCTCAACGAACCAGGCATTGTTGTAACCATCCGGTGCGATCACTATAAACCCGTGGCTGGAGGCCGTGGCTGGAAGCCCCACGGCAGCGACAAAGTTATCCGCCGTGTCCCCGGCGCCGTGCAGGGCGATGAGCAGGCCGACCGGGCCTTCGTCCATGGCCGTAATCGCCGAATCGGGAATGTGGATCTGATAATGTCTGCTCATTCCGTCCACGAGGATGGACTCGTCAAACTTGCCCGCCGGGCCGATCTCGTCGGGGGGGCCTGTGTCGGTATCCGTATCGGTATCCGTATCCGAACTGGCGTCCGCGCCGGCATCGGTGTCTTCGTCCGAACTGTCTTCGTCGACACACGCGGGGGTTCCAAATGCGAGAAGCAGTGTCACGGTCGTCAACGCCAGCCAGAATCCCATCAGTCGCAAGTTTTCGTCTCGTTTTTTCATCTCAATTCACCTTGTCGATTGGGTTGGTTACCTCGGAGCCACGGCTTGATCGCAACTCCTCGTCGATTATTTCACAAACATAGAGGATGATGGCAACGAAATAAGCTCGCTTTGTTCTCAATCCCGACCGCCGTCGATAATCGGGACGTCATCCAGATTGTCGTTCAGATCCAGCCCGCCCCCGAGGCCGATATCGTCAAGGGAAACGGGAACACCCTTGACGGAGGCCTTGCGCGGTTCGGGCAGCCCGTTCAGGGGCGCAGGGGATTGGCGTACCAGGACGGTCTCTCGTTGGCTGCCGCCAAGCACCCACAGATCGTCGCCCACCTTCCACAGGAGCATGTCTGCGGAGGATTCGCCTATAGCCCATATCTGCTCGATCTTCCGCGCGGTTCCCCGGTCGAAGCGTTTCTCTATCTCCTTTACGAGACTGTCGCGTCCCGCCGCGCGGAACCGAAATGTGATGGAGACGAGCCGCCCGTCCAGGAACTCCCCACGGACCGAGGCCGGCTTCGATGGTTGCCCCGCGGATTCTACCTGGCGAAAAGTGCAGTGGGACAATGAATGATCTCCCGATCCGCGCTCGCTCATGGAGCCGGCCTTCGGAACGATGACGTCGATGGTGATCTGTGGGTTGCACGTGATGTGCGCGAAGGCGGATTCTTCCGAAAGACCCGCCAGCGCGGTGACCGCCTTCTTGAACTCATTCTCGTCAACCCCCAGGGAGATCTTTTCCCACGGTAACTCGGATGAGCCCTCAACCTCGTGTGTTTCGACGATATCCTCTTCCCCACAGCACCTGGTACAGCCGCCCATGAACAGCACAAAACACAGGCTTCCCATTACGGTAACTACGCGAATTTTCATGGTTTCACTATACGGTGAAATCGATGACCACAACACCCCGTTTTTCCGACTCGCTGTCCTCATCGGTCTGGGGTGATTCGAGGTTTGAATCGCAAGGTGGAGGATTTATGAACAGCTCCTTCGAGCGCTCCCTGTTTCTTCGTCGCTCTCGCTCCATGATATCGTGTGCAATGTACGCAGGTAACATATCCTGAAGGCCTCCTGGAGGATCTATACTACTAATATTTGGACGAGCAAACTCGCCTCATGCTTCAATATTATTGTAACCACGAGAAATATAGGGGTCAATCAAACGACCCCTTTCCTGGATGGCCTATTTCCCTTTCTGACCAAACTAGCGACTAGCGCTAGAATGGTCGCAGCACCTCGATGTCTACCGCTCGACCACCGCAAAAATGCATCCGCCACCGATCATGCGGAGTAACCCCGTGAAATCAAAGAAGAAAAAAGTGACTGGCACCATTCCGGAGGACTGGCACCATTCCAGAGGGCGACATTTGTCGGGAGTTGCTCGACCGCATCTGCTACAATACCCGAAACGCGAAAAGGAAGGAGATCCGACATGTGGAACACGCTCATCGAGCCCCTCGAGGGACTGTTGGAGGTGCTGGTGGCACGCAGTCCCAAGTTCCTGGCCACGCTGGTGATCCTGATCGGCGGCTGGATCGTGGCCAAGTTGCTCAAGATCGCCATCATCCGCGGGTTCAGGCTGATCAAGCTCGACGTGGTCGCCGAGAAGGCGGGCATCGAGGCCTTTCTCAGGCGAGGCGGGATGAAGAAGAACGCGATCGAGATCCTCGGCTCGCTGGTCTACTGGATCGCGCTGCTGGTCTTCCTGGTGATGATCCTCAGCCTGTGGAACATCGACATCGGCCTGCAGATGACCCTGTTGCCGTTCCTGCCCAAGGTCTTCGCCGCGCTGGTGATCTTCATCCTGGGGTTGTTCATCGCGTCGCTCGTCGAGGACGTGGTGCGCGCCACCGCGGCCAACGCGGGCATCCGCTACGCGTTCGTGCTGAGCAAGATCCTCAAGTGGATCTTGGTGGTCTTCGTGGTGATGACCGCGATCCAGCAGCTCGAGGTGGAGACCCAGTTCCTCTCGATAGGGTTCCTGATCATCCTCGGCTCGCTGGGCCTGGGTGTGGCCCTGGCGATCGGTTTGGGCGCGCGGGAGATCGCGTCGGCCAAGCTCGGAAGCTGGGTCAAGAAGATGGAGCGGGAGGCCGCAATCGAGACGGACGAGAACGACAAGCCGGCCAAGTAATGTGTCACCACCTTGCGCTTGACATGACGTAGGCTCCGTGTAAATCTCCCGCCTCGCGTCGACGGGTTATCCGGGGGCGCGGTTAATATCGGAGTCAGCGATGTATCTGTACAGAAAACGTCACGTCAAAAAGAACCGGAAGCGCTGCTCGCGCAAGAACTCCAAGCTCAAGGCCAAGAACCGCAACCGCATGATGCGGGCCGCACGCGTCAAACGTAAATCCTCTCTTTCTCTTTAAGATCAACACT
>JAUVAN010000355.1 GCA_030591725.1 Deltaproteobacteria bacterium | reverse complement strand
CTTCCCGATAATCTGAAAAAGGATTTCTACCTTTTCTGGTAGATGGAGAACATCCCGACGTAGAGGTATCCGAACAGGAAGAGAAGCAGGAACGGAATTGAAACCCAGTGTCCGCCGGTAACCGCCACGTAGATAGTGAATATGAAGTACGCGGCGAAGGCCAGCTCTATCAGGGGAACGATTCCCTTCTTGGCGCGGTACTTTTTCTTCTTCCAGTTACCGTCATTGGACTCGACCCCGTGCTTTGCCGTGCGAACGAAAGGTGTCTCATGCCCGAAGACGCCCTCGAGAACCGCCTTGGCATTGTTGATGGAGAGCCCTATCCCGAGAGACATGAGCAGGGGTACCTTGGCTATGGCTCGCCACGGACTGCCGTACAGCTGCTTGTGGGCAACCACGTAGAACGTGCCGATGGAGAACGTGGTTCCCATGAACAGGGGAAGATCTATGAGAAGCACCTCCCTCCAGCCGTGCTCCGTGCGAACCAGCAAGTTGGGCATGAGCAGCAATGCCAGCAGGATCATGAGGATGTAAGCGAAGTTATTGGTCAGGTGGAAGAACGCCTCCATCTTGACCTTGAACGGCACGTCGGCCCTGAGGATGGTCGGCAACATCTTCTTGCACACCTGGATGGATCCCTTGGCCCACCGGTGCTGCTGCGACTTGAAGCTCGCCATCTCCACCGGGATCTCGGCCGGCGCCACCACCTCCGGAAGGTAGAGGAACTTCCATCCCCGAAGCTGAGCGCGATAGGAGAGGTCCATGTCCTCGGTAAGGGTGTCGTGCTCCCATCCCCCGGCATCGTGTATGGTGGAAATTCTCCATATCCCCGCGGTGCCGTTGAAGTTGAAGAAGCGCCCCGACCGTTGCCTTGCGCCGTGCTCGATGACGAAATGACCGTCAAGCATGAGCGACTGAATGCGCGTGAGCATGGAATACCTGCGGTTGATATGATCCCAGCGGGCCTGGACCATCCCCACCTTGGGATCGACAAAGAAGTCGACAATCTCTCTCAGGATGCCCGGAGGAGGTTGAAAATCCGCGTCGAACACCGCGACCAGCTCGCCTTTGGACGTTCGCAGACCATTTTCCAGGGCGCCGGCCTTGTAACCGCTGCGGTCCGTCCTGTGGATCAGGGAGATCTGGAACCCCCGCTCGGCCACCTCGTACACCTTTTTTCGCGCGATTTCGGTGGTGTCATCGGTGGAGTCGTCGAGGACCTGGATTTCAAGCTTGTCGAGGGGGTAGTCAAACTCTGCCACCGCCTCGATCAAGCGCTCGCAGACGTACCGCTCGTTGAAGAGCGGCAGCTGGACCGTGATGATCGGAAGGTCTTTCTCCTCGAACCGGCCCATGGGCACAGGGACCTTTTCGCGAGTCTTGAAAAACAGGTACACAAGCTGGCTTCGGTGGAAACCGTATATCGCCAGCAATCCCAGGATACTTAGATAACAACCGATCAAGACGTTTTCGAGCATCTTTCCTCCGTTGTCGCGGCCTTCCCATGAAGGAACTGTTTGCGAAATCCGCCCTCTTGATAACCGAACTAAATGTCTCGATTGTCACCCAACTGTCACAAAGATTATCGGAATGTCACTGGACTTGTTAAAAGGCTGCAACCCAAAGCTGCGGTCGGCGGATTAGCTAATATTTGCGGCTATTTACCATTCTTGCCAGAGAGGACCAGATACCTGATGAACTCCTCCTGAATTCGTTCCTCCAGCCCGCGCGTACCCTCTCCCAGAGGCCTCCCATTCACGAAAACGAAGGGCGTTCCGTCGACCCCCAACTCCTCCCCCAGTCGATGGTCGGCCTCGAGGGCCGCGGTGGCGGCGGTGGATCCCATATCCTCGATGAATTCGTCCAGGTCCAGCCCCAGACCCACGGCCATCGTCTCCATTCGCTCCAGGGTGAGCGGGCTCCCGTGAGCCGAAAAGAGCGTGTCGTGCATCTCCCAGAACTTGCCCTGGCGATGGGCTGCAAAAGCGGCGCGCGCGGCCTGCTCGGCGACGTTGTGACTACCGAGAGGGTAGTGCTTGAACACCATCTCGACGTGATCAGGGTAGGCCCGGGCAACGCGATCCAGTTGTTCGGCAGCTTTGGAGCAAAACGGACACTGGAAATCGGAGAATACAACGATGGTCACTGCCGCGTCCCTGGGACCTCGTAGGGGAGAACCGTCCACGGAGATTTCCAGGCCCTTGAGCGCCGCGTAACGCAACATGTAGGCTGCCGAAATCTCCTCGACATTGTAGTCCTCCTTGAGCATCCCCATGATGAAGTCGAACGCCATGGGCGCCAGGGGACAGGACTCCGGGTTGTACAGGGCCAGCCCGAGGCTGATGTCTTCCCCGCAGGGCGACACCTCCGAGTTGAGGATCTTGTCGAGGCGCTTTGTCTCGGATGGAGTGAGCTCGCTCACGTCGATGATCCCTTCCATGCCGCGAGACGACACGGGTGCGGGCCCTCCCCTCGCGCCGGAGCACATCACGTAGGCCACCGTCGAGATCACGAACACCGCCGCACCGATGTAGGAGATGAGATTGGGTAATATTTTTTTCACTTGAAGCCGGTCTCCATCATCCTCCCCTTCCCCTTCCACAGGGGAAGGCCGGGATGGGGTCTAAAAGAATCCTATTTGCCACAGCCTGGTGGGTCAACAAACCGGTTGAAAGGATCAGGCGTTTCGCCCTTTCTTTGCCCTCGCTGCAACTATCAGCTCGGACACTATCTTCTTGAAATCGGCTGTGTCAAAGGGCTTCTCTATCAGGTGGTTGCCGACCTTGCTCAGGTATTCCCTGGTTCTCGGGGTGAAGGCGCCGCCGGTGATGAATACAACCTGTCTGGCCGAAGCGGGATGAGTCTCTACCAGCCACTCGTGCAATTCCACTCCGGACATCTCGGGCATCATGATGTCGCACAGTATCAGGTCGAACGCCCGATCGCTTTGAAGGACTTGCCGGGCCTCCTTGCCCGAACCGGCCTCGATCACTTCGTATTTTTCCAACATGTGCCTGATAGCCGTACGGATCTCAATCTCGTCATCGATGACCAGGATGCGCCCCCGCATCTCGGTTTCCACATCCTTTTCCCTGACCTCCACCTCTTGTGCCGGACGCGCCCTATTCCCTATCGGCAGACACACGGTGAAGCTGGAGCCCACGCCAACCTCGCTTTGCACCTCGATGCGGCCACCGTATCCCTCGATAATGCTCTTTGAGATTGCCAGCCCGAGCCCCGACCCGACGCCGACCTCCTTGGTGGTGAAGAATGGTTCGTAAACTTGTTCGATGTTTTTCGATTCGATCCCCTTGCCCGTATCTCGCACCTCCACGCATATCTCTTCGTCATCGGTCCACGTGCGAATGCGGATTTCGTTGTTTTCCACATCTCCCTCGTCAATCGCGTGTGCGGCGTTGATCAGCAGGTTGAGGAAAACCTGAGAAAGCCGACCCTCGCTGGCCATCACCACGGGAATCACACCGTAGTCCTTGACCAGCCTGGCCCTGTACTTGATTTCGTTGAACGCCATGCTGATGGCCACCTCGATGACGTGCATCAGGTCGACAGGCGTCTGCCGGTCCTTCTCCACACGTGAGAAGGTCCCGAGACCCCGTGTAGTATCCCTGATCCTCCTGGTTCCACCGAGCGCGTCCTTGAACTTCTCTTGCACGCCGGCAAGCGCCTCCGGGTCGAATAGCTCCCCTGCCTCGCCGACGACCTGTGACAGTTTTTCTTCTCCGAGGTGTTCCTCAAGCGAAGCCTTGTATTGCTTCATGGCGTCCATCAGTTTCGGCAAATGATCTATCAGGCTCTCGAGATTGAAAAGGACGTAGGCCAGGGGGTTGTTGATCTCGTGGGCCACGCCGGCCGCCAACATCCCCATGCTGGCCAGTCGATCGGACTGGGCAATCTGGCCCTGCAGACGCTTGTAATCGGTGATGTCCACGGCGACACCCATCAGGCAATCCTGATCGTCCTTCAATGTGATTGGTGACTTGGTGGTCTGGAACCAGCGCCTGGTGCCGTCCCGGAAGGTAAACTCTTCCTCGGGAATGAACCTCATCTGTTTCTTGTCGATTACCTCCAGTTCGGCGGCCCTGAATTCCTCAATTTCAGCGTCGGTAGTCAGCCATTTTTCAGCCAGGCGCAGGTCTGTCGAGCCAACCAGGGCTTGCGGAGTGGTTTCGTGCATAGCTGCCATCCGCCGGTTGACCAGGAGATATCGCCCCTCCCGATCCTTGACGTATATGT
>JAUVAN010000196.1 GCA_030591725.1 Deltaproteobacteria bacterium | reverse complement strand
AGGCCAGTAGCTCGAATTGGTAGAGCGCCGGATTCCAAATCCGGATGTTGGGGGTTCGAGTCCCTCCTGGCCTGCATGGCATCGGCCGTGGCAAAGAGGCTTCGATGAACGAGAAAAACGAAGCAGTGTCTGCATCGACATTTGGCCTGATGAAGTACGTCCACGTGATGTTCTTCACGGGAGCGCTGGTGGCGGGATGGCTCCTGGTCCAGATAGTCGAAACGATGTGGACCTGGGCAAATCTGGAGTGGACCGCAGTGCCGCCGCCCTCCTACGGTCTGGTTTTGCTGATTGGCGGGGGAATAGGTGCGGGAGTTGCGCTGTACATGTGGCGGCATCCACAGGTGAATCGCCTTGCCATCGAGATAGTCAACGAGCTGTCCAAGGTTACGTGGCCGACGCGCAAGGAACTATATGCGTCCACGGTAGTGGTGATTATCGTTTCGATCATAGCGTCGATTCTCCTGGGTTTGTTCGACGCTTTCTGGTCATGGGCCACAACCCTGTTGATGACCTTTAGATAATAGTCGGGAAGAGGGAAGGCTAAGGAAGGCCAAGATCATGGTGGAGCCGAAACAGAAGGAAATGAAATATTACGTGGTCACCACTTATTCCGGCTATGAAAACAAGGTGAAGCTTGCGCTCGAGGACCGCATCGCCCAATTCGGGCTCGAAGATAATTTCGGGGAGATACTGATCCCCACGGAAACCGTCCAGGAAGTCGTGCGGGGCAAGAAGAAGATAAGCGAGAGAAAGTTCTTTCCGGGCTACATATTCATGCAGATGAATCTCACCGACGAAAACTGGCATCTCGTGAAAAATACGCCCAAGGTGACGAACTTCGTCGGAAACCAGAAACCGGCTCCTGTCACAGATCAGGAAATCGCGAAGATTATAAGTCGAATGGAAGCGGGGCAGGAGACGCCCACCCAGATTATTCGTTTCGAGGAGTGGGACAGTATTCGTGTGGTGGACGGCGCCTTTTCGGGCTTCAACGGATCGGTTGATATGGTGAAGGCTGAGAAACAAAAGGTTGTGGTTCTCGTCAGTATTTTCGGACGAGCGACGCCTGTTGAGTTGGAGTACACGCAGGTCGAGAAGCTCAGCTAAGGCCCGACCGTCTCCCAAGGAGATTTAAGGATGAAAAAAGTAATAGGCCAGATCAAACTTCAGGTTCCCGCCGGCAAGGCCAACCCGTCGCCGCCCATCGGGCCGGCGCTTGGGCAGCATGGCGTGAATATCATGGAATTCTGCAAGGCCTTCAACTCCAAGACTCAGGCGCAGGCTGCCGAGGCAATGCTGATCCCCGTTGTTATCACGGTTTACGCGGATCGTAGCTTCAGCTTCATCACCAAGACCCCGCCGGTTGCGCGGTTGCTGCTCAAAGAGGCAAATCGCGATAAGGGTTCCCCGGAACCCAACAAGGAAAAAGTGGGCACGGTTACCAGGGATCAGGTCAGGAGCATCGCCGAGTTGAAGATGCCGGATCTCAACACAACCAGTGTTGATTCCGCGATGAGAACCGTGTCCGGCACGGCCAGATCGATGGGAATCGAAGTAATAGACTGAACCGAGGCACCCCTCACCGGGGCCGTATTCACCACGCGCCCGTTCTTGAAGGACGGAACGCATGGGAGGCAAACGCCGAAATGGGAAAAATACCCAAGAGATTGAGAACAGTGTTGGAGGGTTACGATCCTCAGAAGCTCCATTCCATCGAGGAAGCCTTCGCGAGCGTCAAGGAAACCGCAACCGCCAAGTTCGATGAGACCGTCGATGTCGCCGTCAAACTCGGCGTCAATCCCAAGCACGCGGATCAGATGGTTCGCGGCGCGGTCGTTTTACCCCACGGTCTCGGGAAGACCATACGGGTGCTCGTTTTCGCGACCGGCGAGAAAGAGAAGGAGGCGCTGGAGGCCGGCGCCGATCATGTCGGCGCGGAGGACTTGATCGAAAAAATCAAAGAGGGTTGGCTCGATTTCGACACCGCCATCGCCATTCCCCCGATGATGGCCAAGGTGGGCAAGATCGGTCGTATCCTCGGCACCAGGGGGCTCATGCCCAATCCTAAGACCGGCACGGTGACCATGGACATCGAGAACGCGGTCAAGCAGGCCAAGGCGGGCAAGGTTCAATACCGCGTCGAGAAGGCTGGTATCATCCATGCGCCGTTGGGCAAGGCATCATTCGATGCCGACAAGCTCGCCGCGAATTTCGAGGCCCTGATGGAGGCGATCGTCAAGGCCAGACCGGCAGTGGCGAAGGGCGTCTATCTAAAGGGAATCACCGTTTCCTCTACGATGGGTGTCGGAGTAAAAATAGATCCGCAGGTCATCAGCGAGAAGAAATAGGAGGCTTTCATGAAACGAGAGCAAAAGCGAGAGCAGATCGCTGAAATCCAGGATCGTTTTGCCAGGATGTCCGGCGCGCTGCTCACCGATTTTCGAGGGCTCAATGTAGCGAGTATGACAGCTCTTCGCGATGAGTTCCGCGAGGCCGGGGTGGAATACAAGGTAGTAAAAAACACGTTGTTCGGACTGGCGATCAAGGATCAGCCGTACGTCGAGGCCCTCACAGAGCATCTCACCGGTCCGACAGCAGTGGCGTGGTCCTACGACGATCCAGCGGCCCCCGCCAGGGTTGCCGTCGGGTTTGCCAAGAGCAACAAGAACCTGAAGATCAAATGTGCGGTACTCGATGGCAAGGTGCTCGAGGGAAGCAGCGTGGTCGAGCTCTCCAAGATGGCGAGCAAGGAAGAGCTCCAGTCCCAACTGCTGGCGACCTTCATGGCGCCTGCGCAGGGATTCGTCAGGCTTATGGCCGCGGCGCCGACCAATTTTGTTTACCTCCTCGATGCGCGTCATCGGGAGATTGAATAGCGGTGGTGTACTCGCCCTCTCAAAGGGCGAACAAACGTTACGAAAACCAGGCCCGAGGCGGGCCTTGTGAAATGGGAGTTAAAAATGTCTGAGATTAGTCATGAGCAAGTGGTCGACTACCTGAGCAACCTTTCTGTGATGGACATCGTCAGCCTGACCAAGGACCTGGAGGAGAAGTGGGGCGTTTCCGCTGCTCCGGTGGCCGTTGCGGGTGGAATGGCAGCCGGTGGTGATGCCGGCGCGGCGGCAGCCGAGGAGCAGACCGAGTTCGATGTCGAGCTCACCTCTTTCGGTGAGAAGAAGATCAACGTCATCAAGGCTATCCGAGAGATCACCAGTCTTGGCCTGAAAGAAGCCAAGGCAGTCGTCGACGCCGCTCCCAAGGTTATCAAGGAGGCCGTGACCAAGGAAGAAGCCGAGGAAACCAAGAAAAAACTCGAGGATGCCGGCGCTACCGTTACGGTGAAATAGAACAGATGTTCCTTCACAGTATCTTGCGTCGAGAACAGTTGGCCGTATGTCCGTTGGAGATCTTCTCCATGAAGACGGGCGCGGTCTGTCCTAAATTCGAAGATTCGTGTGGGGGAGAGTTTCTCCAGGCACTTCTGAACGGGAGATAGCGCCCATGGCATCATCAGTGCAGGTCAGCCAAAGGTATCGGGAGTCGTTCGGCAAGATTGGCAAGGTCGTCGATATCCCGCATTTGATCGAAGTACAAAAGATTTCTTACGACAAGTTTCTGCAGGCTGCGGTGGCGCAGGACGACAGGGAAACCATCGGGTTACACGGAGTCTTCAGCAGCGTTTTCCCAATAAGGGATTTCAAGGGAACAAGTGAGCTCGCCTATCTGGGGTACGTGCTCGAGAAGCCCAAGTACGACGTGGACGAGTGCCGGCAACGGGGGATGAGCTACGCGGCGCCGGTCAAGGTGACGATTCAGCTCATCATCTACGACGCCGCCGCCGAAGAGGGCAAGGAGCCCGTCGTTCGCGACATCAAGGAGCAGGAGGTCTTCTTCGGGGAGATCCCGCTGATGACCGACAGCGGTACCTTCATCATCAACGGCACAGAGCGTGTGGTGGTGAGCCAGCTCCATCGATCACCGGGTGTGTTCTTCGATCACGACAAGGGAAAGACTCATTCGTCGGGCAAGCTCCTCTACTCCGCGCGGGTTATTCCCTACCGGGGCTCGTGGCTTGATTTCGAGTTCGATCACAAGAACATTATCCACGTGCGAATCGACCGTCGCCGCAAGATGCCCGCGACGGTGCTTCTGCGTGCCCTCGGGTACAATACTCAGGAGCTGTTGAACTACTTCTACGACACGGAGAAAATAACCCTCGATTCGGGCAAGCGGTTCAAGAAGAGCATCGAATACAACTTCATCGAGGGACAGCGCGCCACCGGAGACATCAAGGTCGGCGGAAGCGTTATCGTCAAGAAGAACCGCAAGTTCACGCGGGTTGCCATTCGCAAGATGCGTGATGCCAAGTTGAGCACGTTGCCCATCGACATCGCCGACGTCATCGGCAAGATCTCGGCTCAGGACGTGGTCGACGAGAGCACCGGCGAGATTCTGCTCGAGTGCAACGAGGAAGTCACCGAGACCAAGATCGAGCGTTTGAGGGAAGCGAAGATCAAGAAGTTCAGTGTTCTGTTCATCGACAACCTCAATGTGGGTTCGTATCTGCGCGACACGTTGATAGCCGACAAGATCACGTCTCGGGAAGAGGCAATTCTGGAGATTTACCGACGCCTGCGACCGGGTGACCCACCCACGGTTGATACGGCGAACACGCTTTTCCAGAATCTCTTCTTCAACGCGGAGCGCTACGACCTGTCCCGCGTGGGCAGGCTCAAGCTCAATTACAAATTCAAGGTTGATGAGCCGCTCGATCTGGCCACTCTGACTCCTCACGATATCATGGAGACAGTGCGCCATCTGATAGATCTCAAGAACGGGCGCGGGACCGTCGATGACATCGACCACCTGGGAAATCGACGCGTGCGCGCCGTGGGCGAGCTCATGGAGAGCCAGTATCGTATCGGGCTCATCAGAATGGAGCGGGCCATCAAGGAGCGCATGAGCATGAGCCAGGATCTCGACACGCTCATGCCCCACGACCTGATCAATGCCAAGCCCGTGAGCGCTGTGGTCAAGGAGTACTTCGGGTCGAGTCAGTTGTCCCAGTTCATGGACCAGACCAATCCCCTGTCCGAGGTGACCCACAAGCGCCGCCTCTCCGCCCTCGGCCCCGGCGGTCTGACAAGAGAACGCGCCGGCTTCGAGGTGAGGGACGTGCACGCCACGCACTATGGTCGTATATGCCCCATCGAGACGCCGGAAGGGCCCAACATTGGGCTGATCGCTTCACTGTCCACGTTTGCCAGGGTGAATGAGTACGGCTTTGTCGAGACACCCTATCGCGCGGTGAAGAACGGCAAGATCACCAATGAGGTTCGATTTTACAGCGCACTCGAGGAAGAACGGCACTACATCGTTCAGGCCAACGAATCCGTCGACAAAAAGGGCAAGTTTACACAAAATCTCATCGCCGGCCGGTTCGAGGGTGAGCTGGTCATTGTGAACCCCGATCAGGTGGATCTCATGGACGTGTCGCCGAACCAGCTCGTTTCGGTGGCGTCATCGCTGATCCCGTTCCTCGAGCACGACGATGCGAACCGGGCATTGATGGGGTCCAACATGCAGCGCCAGGCGGTGCCCCTGCTCAAGACACGGGCCCCCCTGGTGGGAACCGGCATCGAGGGCAAGGTCGCGGCGGACTCGGGCGTCACGGTTGTCGCCAACAGGGACGGCGTCGTGGAGTCGGTTGAAGCCACGAGGATCGTGGTCCGCGCAGAGGGGCGGAGCGGCGACTACCCGGATATCTACAACCTTGTGAAGTTCCGCAGATCAAATCAGAACACCTGCATCAACCAGAAACCCATTGTGGAGCGTGGTCAGAAGGTAAAGGCAGGCGCGGTCCTGGCCGACGGCCCGGCGACCGCCGACGGCGAACTCGCGCTGGGGCAGAACGTCCTCGTGGCCTTCATGCCATGGGGCGGTTACAACTTTGAGGACTCGATCCTTCTTTCGGAGAGCCTGGCCAAGGAAGACGCGTACACATCCATTCACATCGAAGAATTCGAATGTGTGGCGCGGGACACCAAGCTCGGCAAGGAAGAGATAACCAGGGATATTCCCAATGTCGGAGAGGAAGCCCTCGGAGATCTCGACGAGAGCGGAATCGTGAGGATAGGCGCAGAGATCAGTCAGGGTGACATTCTCGTAGGCAAGATTACCCCCAAGGGCGAAACCCAGCTCAGCCCCGAAGAAAAACTACTTCGGGCCATCTTCGGCGAGAAGGCCGGTGACGTCAGGGACTCCTCCCTGAGAGTGCCGCCGGGTGTTTCGGGCATTGTGATCGACGCGCGCGTGTTCAGCAGGCGCGGCGCTGATCGGGACGAGCGCGCCAGGCAGATCGAGGAGGAGGAGCGAGCCAGGTTCGAGAAGGACATGGCGGTCGAGATCAAGATCATCAGGGAGTCTGCCTACGGAAGGATCCGCAAGGTTCTGGTAGGCAAGACCACCAACGGCAAGCTCGTGGATGCCAAGGGCAACACGCTGGTCGGCAAGGGCAAGAAGATTGATTCGACCATTATAGACGGGATCCCTCGCAAGTACTGGGGGCGGATTCCGACCGATTCCGGACAGGATAGAGTGACCGACATCCTCGAGCTGTTGAAGGATCAACAGAACATGATCGAGGAAGTTTTCAACGAGAAAATCGATCGCCTCTCAAAGGGTGATGAGTTGCCCCCGGGCGTCATCAAGATGGTCAAGCTCTTTGTGGCCATCAAGCGGCATATCTCCGTGGGAGACAAGATGGCCGGGCGACACGGGAACAAGGGCGTGATCTCAAGGATCCTCCCGGAGGAGGATATGCCCTTCCTTCAAGATGGAACTCCCGTGGACATAGTGCTGAATCCTCTTGGTGTGCCCTCGAGAATGAACGTCGGACAGATCCTGGAGACGCATCTGGGATGGGCCGCACGTGTGCTGGGGCAGCAGCTGGACTGGATGGTCAAGGAGGGTGGCTATACGGCCGACAACCTGCGCGACCAGTTGAAGAAGATCTTCTCCAGCGGCACCGGCAAACAGATTGTGGCGGAGATGTCCGACAAGGAAATTCTCAAGCTCGCTGCGCAACAGAAGGAGGGCGTCCTCTACGCCACGCCGGTGTTCGACGGAGCTACAGAGACGGAGATTCAGAAGGTTCTCGAGACAGCAGGGTTGCCTGTGTCCGGTCAGACCGTGCTCTTCGATGGGCGAACCGGGGAGGCTTTTGACCAGGATGTCACAGTGGGTGTGATGTACGTGCTCAAGCTGCATCATCTGGTTGACGACAAGATCCACGCGCGCTCCATCGGACCCTATTCACTGGTCACTCAGCAGCCCCTTGGCGGCAAGGCGCAGTTTGGTGGACAGCGACTCGGGGAGATGGAGGTCTGGGCCATGGAAGCCTATGGCGCGGCCTACGCGTTGCAAGAATTCCTCACGGTCAAGAGCGACGACGTGATGGGTCGCACGAGAATGTATGAGTCCATCGTAAAGGGCGAGCAGTCGTTGGATGCGGGACTTCCAGAGTCTTTTAATGTCCTTATCAAGGAGCTTCAGAGCTTGTGCCTCAATATCGAGTTAATCGAGGGGCGAGCTGTTGAGGAAACCATTGGTGAGGAAGAGCTAGAGGCCTAGGGCCGGGAGGTAAGTAATGAAGGATATCTTCAGCTTCTTTGAGAAACCGAAGGATCCATTGAGCTTCTCAGCGATTCGGATTTCCCTGGCCAGTCCCGAGTTGATCCTGGAGTGGTCCCACGGCGAAGTGAAAAAGCCGGAGACTATCAACTACAGGACGTTCAAGCCGGAGCGGGACGGGCTTTTTTGCGCCAAGATCT
>JAUVAN010000448.1 GCA_030591725.1 Deltaproteobacteria bacterium | reverse complement strand
CTGACCGTTTCATCGGGTTTGAAGAAGAACTGTCTATCGACGGTACGTTGCGTTTCGCAGTATGCGGCATCGGGCTTGAGCCATCTTGGTCGTTTTGCCATGGGGCCTCCTTTACCCCTGTAATCGGTCGTTTGCGCCGGCAGTTGCCGAAAATCGCCAAAAACAGGTCGAATTTCACGGGAAATAATGACTGGGACTCTTGTGAACCCTTCGGTTGCGGATAGGCCCAATGAAACACTACATATCGCCGTATCAATCCTGATCGTTGTTTATTCCACATCCCACCTCCAAGACATCCGAAACTCGATCTTGATCGCACAGTGTTTTTACAAGGAGGCATCATGAAGATATTTTTTACGATACTGGGATGCGCCATGCTCCTCGCGCTGGGTTGCGATAAGGATGAGTCGAAGGTGGTGGATGCCGGCCCTGACGGCGGCGGTGAAGGGTTGGCGTTCCCGCTGGTCGTGGCGGTTCTCTCCGACACTCACCTTTACGCCGAGACCCTGGGAATGTCTGACCAGGCAGCGCAAGGTCTCCAGGCCGAGACCAGGCTGGTGGCCGCGAGCGAAGCGATCCTGGAATCGACGGTAGAAAATCTCGCGACTTCGGACGTGGACCTGGTCCTCATATCGGGTGATCTCACCAGCAACGGCGCCGCCGAGTCACACCACATGGTGGCCCAGCTCCTGGAGGGGTTGAAGGCAACGGGCATCGGGGTCTACGTGGTGCCGGGCAATCACGACGTCAACAACCAGTATGCGGTGAGCTACGAAACATTCCAGGACACGGTCCCCGACATCACTCCCGAAGAGTTCTCCGAGATCTACTCCGACCTGGGCCCCTCCGAGGCGGTGTCGACCGATCCGAGTTCCCTCAGCTACTCGGTGGAGCCCCTGCCCGGCGTCCGCTTCCTGATGCTCGACTCGTGCCTCTACACGACCGGTTACCACCTCAACGGCGCCTTCTCCGACGATACGGTCGCCTGGGCCACCGATCAGGCGGTCGAGGCTCTCTCCGAGGGGTCATTCCCCGTAGCGGTGATGCACCACGGTCTTGTGGAGCACGTGGATTCACAGGACACCTATTTCGCCGGATTCCTGGTGGACGATCACGACGCGGCGGCCCAGGAGCTGGCGGGCTCCGGAGTTCCGCTGGTCTTCACGGGCCACTACCACACCATGGACGTGTCGATGCAGGAAACGGGCGGCGCAACCATCTACGACGCGGAAACCTCCTGCCTGTCCATCTGGCCCTTCTCCTATCGTCTCGTGACCTTTCACGAGGACGGAAAAGTGGAAATGACGACGGCCACCACAAATGATTTTGATTTCGACACCGGCGGGCAGGATCTGGACACGTGGGCGCAGGGACAGCTTGATATCGCCTTCGAGTCCTACCTCACCGATATGGCCCAGAGCTTTGGCCTCTCCGCCGCCCAGACAGCATTCGCCATGCCGGCCATGAAGGACGCGTGGAAAGCCCACATGCTGGGGGACGAGGAGTACACAACCGAGGCGCAGCAGGCGGTCGCGGAGATCACCTCCCAGGGCGGTGTGATGATCCTCGTGGGCGGACTGATCACCAAGCTCTACAATGACGCCGACCCTGCCGACAAAGAACTCACCCTCGACCTCGCGAACTAGCTGTAGATATCAGTTGAAGACCAGCACCCAGCTGGTGGAGCCGTCGCCGTTGTCCGAGGCGCCGATTCCAATCTTGTCCAGCACCGGCCCCGCGCCTCCGAAGTCGTGGTAGTAGGCCGCCATCCTCATGAAGGGATTCACGCTGCTCATGGTCTCCTCGCTCGTGTGCACCATGTGGGGCGCGGTGCACGGGGAGCTGATGTAGATGATTCCACCTTCCACCGAGATGAGCGAAGGCGAGTTCCCCGAGGCGATAGAGTCGGCCTCGTTCTGCGCGATGGCGGCCGCCGTATCGTCCCAGGTCATCACTATGGGCCAGGTGACCACCGCGTGGAAGTGGTCATCACTGAAAGGGATGCCCCAGTATCTATCGTGGGGCTCGTAGCCCTGGCGCTGCGAGTTGATCCAGTCGGCCATGTCGTCCACGTCCATCGTGGTCCCCGAACCATAGCTGGGCGGGTTGGCTGTCACGTCCGTGTCGGTATCGGAATCCGTGTCGGAATCGGTATCAGAGTCAGTGTCACTGTCCGAATCCGTGTCGGAATCGGAATCAGAATCAGAATCGGAGTCCGAGTCGCTATCCGAGTCTCCCGAATAGCCACCAACGGGCCCGTCTTCGTCGCATCCGGCGACCGCAACTGTGAACGCCGCAAAGATCAGCGCAATAATAGACAGTCTCTTCATGATATTTTCTCCAAGTGGGGTAACTTTTTTTCTAGAAACGACTCTTGCCATCGAAGAACTGAATGGCCGCCATGAATTGCTCTTGAGAACCGTGTATGGAGGCGCCCGTTCCGGAGTACGGAGCATCGGAGGGAAGACGATAGCCCGCGGTATCCATTGCCTGGACTATGGCATTGGCGTCGGGGAAGTCTCCACCGGGACCGGCGTTGCCCCAGGGCTCGAACCCCAGCTCGCTCGCCGTCTCCCCGGGCGAGTCCTGGGCGTTGACGTCGTTGGCCCAAAATGCCCCGAAATAGGATTGCCGAACGTGAAATCCGATCTCCAGCCCAGAGGTGGTGCCGGCCGATTCACTCAGAAGGTAGGTTCGGTCGTTGTCGACATT
>JAUVAN010000183.1 GCA_030591725.1 Deltaproteobacteria bacterium | reverse complement strand
TGGCGTGAACTGAAAAACGATCAGTGCGAGTAATTTATAAAGCTCCGGTTATTGCTGGCTTCCATCATCTTCCCCTACCCCTCGCAGGGGAAGTCAGGGATGGGGTTGCCGACAAACTAAGCAGCATTGTTACACGGCGTCAATCAAAGCTGTCCACAATCCGATGCATGGCGTTATATTCACCGAATGAATCCAACGGCGAACACGGATCTCATTGAGCTGGCCATATTCGTGCGGGCCCCGGTCCTCGGCAAGGTAAAGACACGACTGGCCGCCGCTATCGGCCCGGAGAAGACCCTCGAGGTATACAAAAAATTGCTCGCCCACACCTTCGAAGCCGCAATCGCCGCGAGTCGAATGTCGCCCGACATCAAACCTGTCCTCTGGCACCTGGGGCCCATCACGCCCATCGATATTCCCGTTGATCTCAACGAGGATGCGCGACCGCAAAACCACGATTCAATGCGCGAGAACCTCCACGAAATCCTGCGTGCTCCGGGCCTGGCATGCAGGGGTGTCATCGTGATCGGCGCCGATCACCCCACCCTCGAACCCGGGCACATCGTGACCATGGCCCGTCTTCTTGACGATCATCCGGTCTCCATCGGTCCCGCGCTGGATGGGGGGTTCTGGGCCCTTGGAACCACGGTTCCCCTGAACGGCATCCTGGATAGTGTTCCGCTGAGCTGTGGCGATACCCTGGAAGCGCTGGAAACGGCGCTGGCAGCGCGCGGGCTTTCCCATGTACGGGGACCGACCCTCTGGGACGTGGACACGGAAGCCGATCTCAATCGCTGGCGATAAGGGCTCGCGAAAAATCAACTTCCCATTTTACACCGCCGATCCATTTATGTGCGCTTGACATTAGCTAACTAGTTTGCTAACCAGTTATTCATGAACGATAAAGAAATAGGCGTATTCGAAGCAAAAACCCACCTGTCAGTTATTCTCAAGCGAGTGATCCGGGGTGAGAGATTCTACATTACCCGTCGTGGAGTGCGGGTAGCGCTACTCGGCCCGGTTGTGCAGGAGAACGCTCCGCTTAAACGGGGGTGCGCCAAGAACGAAGGGTACGCAATGAAGGAAGATTTCGATGAGCCACTCGACGATATGGGAGAGTTCATGTGAGACAGGTTCTATTGGATACCCATGCGTTTCTCTGGTTTGTCTTCGATGATCCACGCCTATCCTCCAGAGCCGCATCGCTGATAAATCGCTCCGACGTGGAAAAAACACTCAGCATCGCCAGTGTCTGGGAAATTGTCATCAAGGAGCAGCTCGGCAAGTTGCAGCTCGGTATGTCGATTGGCAAGTTCGTTCGTGATTTTATCGACGGGCGTGAACTCACATTGCTTGACATCGAGTTGTCCCATCTTCTTGAATATTCCTCTTTGCCCCTGGCGCACAGAGACCCGTTCGATCGGCTTCTGGTCGCCCAGGCCCGTTCCCTTGGCATACCTATTGTCACCGCAGATAATAAGCTCTCATCCTACGGAGTGAAGTTGTTGTGGTGAGGTTTGTTAAAAAGTAGATCCAATCCCAGACCGGATCGTCATCACCCACGAGCACAGCGCAGCGTGTCTCAATACAAGGAGGAAAACAATGCGCCGAATCAGCCTCGTAACAATAGCAATAATCGCCGCCCTCGTAGTTGTGTTCCACTCGGATACCGCCCAGGCCAGGAAGGGCTCAGCGAGTAACTCTGCGAGTGGAGAGTTCAGCTTTCGCCTCGAGAGCCTGCGCGGTGGAACGCTTCCAACCTATCATCACGGAGGTTACACATATGTGGAGGGCCATCGTGGAAAGAGGTACGCGATTCGGGTGTTCAATCACACGGGAGAGCGGGTGGAGGCGGTGGTGACCGTGGACGGTCGAAGCGTCATCACGGGCAAGGAAGGCAACTACAAGAGACAACGCGGGTATGTGATCGATCCTTACGGTTCGGTGACCATAGAAGGGTTCCGTACTTCCTGGAGCAACGTTGCGGCCTTCAGGTTCACCGATGTGGAGGATTCCTACGCGGCCCGAATGGGCAATGATTCCAACGTGGGTGTCGTGGGTGTGGCCGTCTTCAAGGAAAAGAAGCGCCAGCCCGTACCCGTACCGTATTATTCATATAAGAAGAGAAAGAGCCTCGGTTCGGGCTACGGGAGATCGAAGTCCGCTCCGAGTGCGAGCCAGCCGCCTTCCAGCCAGGACAGCGCGGCGGGAGGAATCCTTGCGGAGCGCGAGGCTCGCGAGCAGGGCATCGGCACCGGATACGGCGAAGACGATTACTCACCTGCCACCGAGACCAGGTTCGAGCGCAGGAGCCGCAGGCCCAACTCCCGGATGGCGATCTATTACGACGACCGTGCGGGACTGATTGCCCGGGGTGTCATCCACAGACCTCACCGCCGGCCGATCCGCCGGGACCCCAACCCGTTCCCCTACAGTCACGACCAGGGCTTCGCGCCTCCTCCCCCTCCCTCGCCCTACTACTGGGAATAACCGTCCGACCTCTTCACTGCCGCAAGGGTTTCCGGCTCGTGCACGTAACTAAAGTTAAGTTTTAGTTTCGTGCGCATCATTCCGGTTATTTGGCTGTTTTCTTGCACGTAACTAAACTTTTCCTTACTATTGGGTGCATGGACAAGAGAAACCAATGGGATCTCCTTTACGAGATCGCAGCTACCCAGCAAGGGTACTTCACCGCCTTCCAGGCGAAGGAGGCAGGTGTCTCGTCGCAGGCGCTTCGGCACCACGTTACTTCCGGGAACCTCAAGCGAGTACAGAGAGCCATCTATCGCGTGACAAAGTTCCCCTCAAGTGACCACGAAGACATGATCGTGGTCTGGCTATGGACAGGCCTGTCGGGCATCTTTAGCCATGAGACTGCCCTGCTGATGCACAATCTCTCTGACGCTCTTCCCTCGAAGATCCACGTCACGCTCCCCCTGTCGTGGAAACGACGACGTTTGAAGCTGCCGCCAATCGTGATCACCTATTATGACAACGTCTTGGAAGATGGGTGGGAATGGGTCGCCAATATTCCGGTTACAAAACCGCTACGCACACTTGAGGACTGCATGAATTCGTCTGTCTCGCCGGAGTTCGTATCCCAGGCGGCCGAGCAACTTCTCCAAAAGGGTCGATTTAGTTACGTTCCGGAGATTCTTGCACGCGCACTTCACTACCGCTACAAAGCCGGGGAATGACCTCAATGCCATCTCGCACATACAAGACACCAGCAGCCTTCAAGGAAGCCATTGACCAGAGGTTAAGGAACGACGCGGAGACGAAGAACATCGCCCTCGATCACCGACGACAAATATTTATTTACGAGCGGCTCATCGCCCGGTTATCCAAGGTGCTGGGTAGCCGTCTCGTTATTACTGGTGGTGTTGCGCTTGAATTTCTGGTTAGACGCGCGAGGACGACCAAGGATATTGACATCCATCTACAGTTCGGGTCGGAGTCGGTACTGCCCAAACTGCAGGAGGCCGGACGCCTCGCGCTCGATGATTATCTGTTGTTCGATATCATTGATGATCCAGATTATAGTGATTCTGGTATCGCAATCGAAGGACTTGATCATCCAGTCCGCCGGTACCATGTGAAAGCCCACCTTGGTGGCGCACCCTATGGGCGTTTCTTCCATATTGATCTAATTGCCATCGATCCTCCGTATTATAAACCAACCGAACTGATTGGCAGTGATTTCCTTTCTTTTGTGGACATCAAGCCTGTCCGATTCCAGGTCTGCCCACCGGACATCGCCATCGGGGAAAAATTGCATGCGTACACGAAACCTCGGCCGCATCCGAATTCAAGAGTGCGCGATCTGCCAGACATCGGACTGCTTGCGCTAACTTATTCGTTTCAGTGTGAGGATCTTCGCTCGTCGATAGGCCTTGTTTTCAAACACTATGGTACACATCCTCTTCCTGATCTTCTGCCGGTTCCGCCTTCTGATTGGGCTCCGCGCTACAGGAAGCTCGCACGAGAGAACGGCCTGGAATGGCCTGATGTCGACTACCTCTTCCGTGCAGTCGAGCGTTTTCTGGGTCCAGTCCTTTCAGGAAGTTCAGGGACATGGGAACCAGCTACATGGGGCTGGAGTTCTCAATAGGGTCTCGGGGGGGCGGTGTATGATTATTGACAGTTTCTTCAGGGAAAGTAACGTGTCGCACCATATGTTTCTGGCGCAACAGACGGACACCCTGAGCCTGGGTGTGGTGATACTACAGACCTTCGCGGTGCTGGTGCTCATCGGCGCCATGGCCTGGGCATTCGTTCGATTCGTGGCTCCGCGCATGGGTATGAGAGCGAGAAGTTCGCGCATGAAAATCCTGGAGCGACTTCCCCTGGAGCCGAGGCGGTCGCTGTACCTGGTGGAGGTGGACGGGAAATCCATTCTGGTGGGTGTGAGCGAGGGATCGATCCGGCTCCTCAAGGAAGTTCAATCTCCCGTGACGGGCGCCGTCGAGGACGGCGGGGAGCAAGTCGATCAATGACCGGCGATCTCTCTTTCGGGTCCCATCTCGGCATCACCGCCATGATTGTGGTCCTCCCGTTCATTGTCATCATCGGCACCTCCTTCGCCAAGATCGCAGTAGTGCTGGGAATCACACGTTCCGCCCTGGGCGCCCCCGGGGTCCCGCCCGCATCGGTCATCACCGGACTCGCCGTTGTCATGAGCATCTTCATCATGGCTCCGGTGGCCACCGATATCGCCGATTCCATGGAGGAATACGCTCGCAACTCGACTCCCGTCGAGGCCGATCGATGGGGAATGGCGGAGGCGCGCGCGCTCTACGACGCGGCAGCCCCGCCCCTGATTGATTTTCTGGAAATGAATACCCCTGCCGGGGAGATCGACTTCTTTTCCGATATGGCCGGCGCCACCCCGGGCACAGAACCAGGTCTGCGAATATTGCTTCCGGCCTTCGCGACCTCCGAGATCGTGGAGGCTTTCCTGATAGGTTTCCTCGTGTTCATCCCGTTTCTGGTGATCGATCTCATCGTCGCCAACGTGCTTCTTTCCATGGGGATGCACATGACTTCGCCCATGGCGATCTCCCTTCCTCTCAAGCTGCTGCTGTTCGTCGCTGCGGACGGATGGCACATCATCATCAACGGGCTGGTGGTATCGTACGGTTTGTGATCTTGGCCGAAGATTTCATCCCCCCTGTTGCCATGCTTCATGTTGATGCCTAATATCCAGGTCAGGCAATAAACGGAGTAAAAATGGTCGACGAAAAAACAACCCTTCTCGACGAGCACGGAAATCCGATCGCACACACGCGTAGCTCCGAAGACGGCGACGAAGACAATGCGCTCGTCCAGATGTCCGGAGACAGGCCAAAGTATCTGATCGTCATACCCCTCGACGAGCACGTCCTTTTTCCGGGGATGACAATCCCGATGGTTCTGGGCTCGGAGAGATCCCGCGAGTCGATGGAATACGCCCTTGCCCAGGGGCCCTACATTGCGCTTGCGCCGCGCCTCGATCCCGCGCAAGACGAAGAGCCGGAGCATCCCAGACCGGAAGAGATGCTCGGTTTTGGGGTTCTTGCCCGGGTCATCAAGGCGCTGAACCTTCCGGACGGGAACCGCTCGGTGGTCGTGGAGTGTATCACCCGGGTCAAGATCGAGCGCTACGTGCGCAAGGATCCCTTCCTGATAGCCAAGGTTGATTATCCTCCGGACAAGTATACGGAAACGCTCCCAAACAAAGCTCTGTGGCGGGCCGCGCGGATGTCGCTCCAGGAGTTGTTCAAGGAGATCCCCGGTCTGCCCGAGGGCTTCAACCTGGCTGCCGCCAACCTGGAGGGACCCGCCCAGCTGACCGACTTCGTCACCGCGCACATTGATCTGCCGAGGGGAGAACGCCTCGAACTGCTGGCCCAGACGAAGGTGGAGATCAGGCTCGCCATGGTGGCGGAGGCCCTGACCAGGGAGCTGGAGCTCGCCCGTCTCGCGGGCAAGATCCGGGACGAGATCCGCGAGAAGGTCGAAAAAACCCAGCGGGAGTACTACCTGCGCGAGCAGTTGAAGGCCATCCGCAGGGAGCTCGGCGAGGAGGTCGATCAGAAGGAGTTGATCAGCCAGGAGCTTGAAGACAAGATCAACATCGACGGACTGCCGGAAGAGGTTGCGGAGCGTGCCCGCAAGGAGCTCAAGCGGCTAGAAGTGTTGAATACCGAGTCGCCGGAATACAACGTCATCAACACCTACCTTGACTGGATCGTCTCGCTGCCGTGGACAGAAAGTACGGACGATGCAGACGACCTCGACAGAGCGCGGGAGATCCTCGATGAGGACCACTACGGGCTCGGGGAAGTGAAAGATCGGATCATTGAGTTCCTGGCGGTTCGCAAACTCAAACCCGATCAGAAAGGGGCTATCCTGTGCTTTGCCGGCCCGCCGGGAGTGGGAAAGACGAGCCTCGGACAATCCATCGCCAGATGCCTCGGCCGAAAGTTCTTCCGCTTCAGCCTGGGCGGCATGCGGGACGAGGCGGAGATCAAGGGGCACCGACGGACCTACATCGGGGCGATGCCCGGCAAGATCCTCCAGGGGCTCAAGCAGGTAGGGGTCAGAAATCCGCTCTTCATGCTGGACGAGGTGGACAAGCTCGGAAGCGATTGGCGGGGAGATCCTTCCAGCGCCATGCTCGAGGTGCTCGATCCGGCGCAGAACCACGGGTTCCTGGATCACTACCTGGATATCCCGTTCGACCTCTCCCACGTCATGTTCGTCTGTACGGCCAACATCAAGGCCAACATACCGCGACCCCTCCTCGACCGAATGGAGGTGATCGATCTTCCCGGATACATCCTGGACGAGAAGGTGGCCATCGCGAACCGGCACCTGCTGCCGCGCCAGATCGACGCCCATGGACTGCTGCAAAAGCAGATTCAGTTTTCCCCGAAGGTGATGCCCAAGATCGTGGATGGCTGGACCGCAGAGGCAGGCGTGAGAAACCTGGAGCGTGCCATCGGACGAATCTGCAGGAAGGTTGCGGCCTCGGTGGCCGCCGAAAAGATCAAGTCCGCGCGGATCACCACGGGAAAACTTCCTGATTACCTGGGAAAGAGGAAGGTCTTCAAGGAGTCGTTGCGACGACCGAAGATCGGGACCGCAGTCGGTCTGGCCTGGACGCCCGTGGGAGGCGACATTCTGAGAATAGAGACCACCCGCATGCCGGGCAACGGGCGTTTCAAAGTGACCGGACAGCTGGGCGACGTTATGAAGGAATCGGTCGAGATATCCCTCTCTTTTATCCGCCACAACCACAAGCTCTACAATGTGAATCCGGAGATCTTCAAGAACGAGGACATCCACGTCCACTTCCCCGCCGGCGCGGTTCCCAAGGACGGACCATCGGCGGGTGTCTCCATCACCACCGCGCTGATCTCGCTTCTTTCCGGCAAGAAGGGGTTGCGGCCCATGGGCAAGATAGCCATGACCGGTGAGATGACCCTGTCGGGGGAGGTGCTCCCGGTCGGCGGCATCCGCGAGAAGGTAATCGCCGCACAGGCGGCGGGCGTGGAGACAGTGATTCTACCGGCGTACAACCAGCGCGACGTGGATGAAATACCTCCTCACATCATCGAGGGGTTGGATTTCGTCTACGCCAAAAAATACAACGACGTTTATAACGTAGCTTTTGGGAAGTAGAGGGGCCGGGGGGGTTAGTCTTCTTCCTCATCCTCGTCAAAGGCGCGGCCGCGGATCATTTTCTCAATATCGTACGGGCTCTTGCCGCCGCCGAGGTAACGATGAAACCAGTCGAGGTGCGCGGCGTAGTAGAGGGGCATTGACTTGACACGGTTCGGCCAGTGGCCGTCGTTGGGAAAGACTATTAATCGCGCGGGAACTCCTTGTCGCCGCAGGGCGGTGAACATCTGTACGCTCTGGGTGTAGGGAATCCGGTAGTCCTTTTCGCCCGTGATGATGAGCGTGGGCGTCTTGAACTCCTTTGCGTAGGTGGACGGAGACCACTTGCGGTAGGTCTCGGGATCGTCCCACGGGTTTCCGCCCACGTCCCACTCGGGGAACCAGAGCTCCTCTGTTCCGTTGTAGAATGCTGCCAGATCGTAGATCCCCATCATAGACGCGATGGCCTTGAAACGGTCGGTGTGACCGAGCAACCACGCCATCA
>JAUVAN010000144.1 GCA_030591725.1 Deltaproteobacteria bacterium | reverse complement strand
CGTGAGTATCTCGTGGAGGTCGCCGCCGTCCACGTACTCCATGGCGAGGAAGTGATCCCCCTGAATCTGCTCGAAGGCGTAGACCTGCACGATGTTGCTGTTATAGAGTCGCATGGTCACGCGGGCCTCGTCGACGAACATCTCGATGAACCGCGCGTTGCTTGCCAGGGCCGGATGGATCTTCTTGATCACCAGCAACTTCTCTGTGCCCTGCGCGCCACGGGAACGGGAGAGGAAGACCTCGGCCATTCCTCCCGATCCGATCTTGCGGATGACAGTGTACCGACCGAAGCTCTGCACTGCCGTGGTCGGAGCCTCGTTCACTGAGCGACCGTCTTGGCAGGAGCGGGAATCGGCGCGGGTGCGGGAACCGGGAACGCTTCGGGATCGGAAGCCGGGACCGCTGCGGGATCGGGCGAGCCCGCCACGGGAGGCGGAACCCACGGATCCGTCATGATGAAGACCCCTTCCGGCAGATCGGCGAACAGGTTGGTGCCCGCCTCGGGACGGATGTCCGGCCACGGCCCGTCTTTTCCGGGCTCGCCGGGCTCGCCGATGGGCCCATCGAGCATGGGACGTCCTTCCGAATCCCGACCTCCGGGCTCGCCCCCCACTCCGGGCTCGCCGGGCTTGCCGCCCTTGTGTTGATACTTCATGAAGTTTCGCAAGGACGTCTGATTCATGTCGAAATATCCCTTGATGACCCCACCGTCACCCCCGTCGCCGCCGCCGCCGCCCTTTCCCCCGTTGCCTCCGGTTGCTCCGTTCCCGCCCGTTCCTCCCAGGCCTCCGTCCCCGCCGAGGCAGTTGACGATGAAGCCGTCCTTCGACATGGGATCCAGCAGAAAATGGCGTACCACACCGTTCCTGGGCTCGACCTTGACCAGGACAGCCGCCTTGTGGAACAGAGTAACGACCATCGCGGAGGTGATATCCACCTCGCCCGCATTGGTTCCGTACCCTCCGTCACCACCCTGGCCGCCATGGGGGATCCCAACAGCCGTCTCGTCGTCGCTCGGCTCCGTCCCGGCCGATCCCGCAAATCCATCGTCGCCGTCGTCACCCGAGAAATCAACGGAGTTCTGGCAATCTATCCGGGGAGTAAAGGAGACCCGGGCGTTTACCGCGGTGTTATCCTTGACCGCAACCGCTATCCCGTAGCCGGTTCCCGCCGCGACAAGGGCGTCGGGATCGGTACGGAACATGCCGTCCTTCCCCAGTTCTCCTCCTTGAAGCTTGAACTCGAACTCCGAAAAGTCGATGAACCCAGTCTTTACTGCCGTCTCGCCGGCCTCGGGCGCCGGCCAGGTGGTGTAGTCTTTCCCGGAGGTGGTCATGACGCGAATGGTCATCTGATAGGCCTCTCCAGGGCACAGTGCCCCCTCGACGCCCTCCAGCCTGACCAGCACACTGTCCACCTTGCCGCCGAGTATCGAGATGTACTCGGTCTTGGGTCCGAACAGAAAACAGCCGGAAACCGTAACCATGATCGTCGCCAAGATCAGCGCCATGCCCGGGCGGGGGAACTGAGATCGTGTCATGTGACACCTCCCTTGAGGATCATACCTCTGTGAGTTCTCATCTGAAATTTCACAGTTGATACTATTCCACTGCGCGAGGAGTACAACATGGATCGGGTCGAAAAATTGCCCCGACGCCCATCTGGAAGTTACAGTTTTTTCATGACTCCCCCAGGCGGCATGGAACGACGCGATCCAATCTCACCGGTGCTGAAGCTCGGGACCGTGCTCGCCACGGCGCGCAGGGACGGCCGATCGGGCCTGATCGAGGTGCGGGATCGGGGTCAAATACATAAAATCAGCATTCGCGCGGGCTCAATAGTAGATGTGGTTGTCGACGGTTCCTTCGTGGAACAACCCCGTCCTTACGATCCCTTTCCGGCATATACCAAGGCCGCCTCGCTCTTTGCCCTGCCCCGACCGCATATCTTGTGGACACCGGGCTCGAAAGATACCCGAGGGAGAGTGCTCGATCCCATGAGGGTAGTGCTTGGCGGGGTGACCGGCCGGCTGGACCTGTTCGATCCCACAGCGCTCGTGGAACGGATCCCGGTCCAGGTTCTGTCCATCCCAAAACACAAGATGCACCTGATCGGAGACATGCCCCTCACCCGCCCGGAGCGGGAATTCCTGCACAGGCTCCGGGTGCCCACACCGATCCCGATGGCCCTGTGGAAAAGGGGGCTCGAGCCCCGGTACGCGGGCGCTCTCATCGTGGCGCTCAACCTGCTCGGCGTGTGGGACAGCGAGTGGGAGCCAGGCCTCCTGCCCAGGCTGACCGCCGCGGTAAAGATCCTGCGGCGTCTGCAATCCTCTGTAAACGATTTCGACCTGCTCGGGGTCGCCGACGATCTGGATCCCCGCGTTACAGACAAGGCATTTCGAAGACTTTCCCTGGATCTCCACCCGGACAGGGTCAGCCGGCTTCCCGAATCGGAGGCCAAAATGGCAAGGACAGCCTTCGAGGGGGTCGCCTCGGCCTACGAGCGGATCCGTAGATCCCGGAGATCACGCCCTGTTCGGACGACGAGTGGGGAGCCCGTGGCGCGGGTCAACCTGGTCAAGATCCGCCCTTCGGGTTGGCGGGAGCTGTACGCAGAAGCCGTGCGAGCACAAAGCGCCGGGAATACCGTCCGGGCCCGAGCCTTCGCGCTCAAGACCCTCGCCATGTCGCCCCCGGAAGACGCCCGCGCCAGGATAATGCAAATCATCGCCCGCGTCGCCTAACATCTTGAAATAAAAGAAGAATGAAAGTGACTGGCACCGTTTTTTCAAAAAATGGGGTCAAAAGTTTGGGGAACCTATATGTCAAGTGGAGGGTTTTGACCCCACCGCTAACTCAACTTGAAAAAGAAGTATAATTACTGTATACAATCCGATTCGGCGAAAGCCCGGGATACCGTGACAAATGGGGTCGTAAGCAATGAGAATATTAAAGAAAAGCAGTATAGAACGCAAGAGTGATCGCCCGGCAGGGCTCAGGTCTGCCGAACCGAAACCGAAGGGTTACGAGCCGGGCAAGCTGCTCAGCATAGATGAATATACACTGGAGCGATTTCGGAGTGAATGCGAGGGATTTCTCTACCCGCTGAAGGGATGTCGAACCCTGGACGGCGCCAGGGACACCCTCAGGGACAGGACCATGAGGCTGCGGGTGGAGAGCACCGTCGATGAGAACGCACCGTGGCACCGGACAATTGCGAGGACCCGCGACTGCACCCGTGCGTTTCTGTCCATGCTGTCGAGCAAGTCCGAGGATGACTCCGGGTTCAGCGTGGCCATGGCCCTGTGGGATGTGGCCCGGGACATTCCGCGCCCGGATCTGGAACCCGGCTTCTTCGCCGAGATGATCCACCTGGTCTGGGGCCTCGAAGGTCGCACGGTGGATCGACCTGTGTACGATCGGAAATCCAACGCCGGTAATTACGAGGGACGCGAGGCCGCCCGGATGCGCTCGCGGGAGCTCGACGCCCTGTGGGAGCGTGTGGATAGTTGGATGGGGCGGTACAGACACGGGCTGGAGCGCGAGACCCTGGAGCGCAGGAAATCCAGGCGCGACGAGATCCTCGATGCCCTGGGAGCCACGCAGGACGACTGGGACAATTGGAAATGGCACGTGGAACACGTGGGCAAGGACGCGGATACCCTCAAGAAACTGGTCAACCTGTCCGCACAGGAAGAGGACAACATCCGCCGCACCTGCGAGAGCAAGATTCCGTTCGGCGTCACACCCTTTTATCTCAGCCTCATGGACACGGACGATAAGGATCGTGACCTGGCTATCCGGATGCAGGTTTTCCCCCCCGTCAGGTACGTCGACAAGATGGTCGCCGACCGGCACAACCGGGAAGAGGCCTTCGACTTCATGGGCGAGGCCGACACCTCCCCCATGGATCTGATAACCCGTCGCTACCCGAGCATCGCCATCCTCAAGCCGTTCAACACGTGTCCCCAGATTTGCGTGTATTGCCAGCGGAACTGGGAGATAGACGAGGTGCTCGATCCCAACGCCATGGCCTCCTGGGAAAAGATCGACGCGGCCATCGAGTGGCTAGGGAACCACCCGGCCATACACGAGGTACTGATAACGGGCGGCGATCCCCTGCTTCTGGACGACGACGATCTGGACAAGTTGCTGGGTAAGGTAGCCGCGCTGCCCAACATCCAGCGGATCCGGATCGGCACGCGCACGCCGGTGACCCTCCCCATGAGGTTCAACGATGAGCTCGCCTCCCTGCTCGGGAAGTACCGCACACGGAACAGGGAGGTGGCGATTGTCACCCACGTGGAACATCCCTACGAGATCAACGAGGACATGGCGGCCGCTGTCCAGAAGATCCGCATGTGCGGGATCCTGGTGTACAATCAGCTGGTATATACTTTCTATGTCTCCCGGCGTTTCGAGGCGACGCTGCTTCGGCAGTTGCTCAAGCGAGTGGGCATCGATCCGTACTACACCTTCCTCCCCAAGGGAAAAGCCGAGACCGCAGATTACCGCATTCCCCTCTCCCGTCTCCTGCAGGAGGAATCCGAGGAGTCGAGGCTCATGCCCGGGATGACCCGCACCGACGAGGCCGTCTACAATGTTCCGCGCCTGGGAAAGAACTACCTGCGGGCTTCCCAACATCGGGACATTCTCACAATCATGGCCGACGGCACCCGCGTCTACGAGTTCCATCCCTGGGAGAAGAACATCGTCGACCAGGGCAGCTACGTGGGAGAAATTGTTCCCATACACAAGTACCTCAAGCGCCTGGAGGTCGAGCGCGGGTGCAACCCCTGGGACTATGAGTCTATCTGGTATTATTTTTAGGGGTCGACCGCGTTCGGCCACCACGAGAGTGGTGCAGGTAGCGGTGATCGTCCCGATCATCTGCGTGGCAATAATATTCGGTGTGGTGCTGGCCCGTCTCAACGGGATCAACGGCAGCCTGGAGGAGGGCAAGGCCCGGGTGGCGAGCGCCTGGCTTTCCGACCGTATCGCCGTCGTCGGAGATGAAGAACGCCCCAGGCTCCTCGCGCGTGCGGCAAGCAAGATGGACCTCAAGACCGGGTTGTTCGGAACCCACGGAGACGCGCTGGCGCCCACACCTCTTTCGGAGATCTCGAGTGACACCCTGCGCAGAGCCCTGGCCGGGGAGATCCTGGATGCCACCATATCCGGAAAGACCTATCGCCTGGCCTCCACGAGCCTTCGCCCGCCATTGAGCCGCATGAACGTGGTAGTGGCCGTACCGGCTGAGGGCCCCGCCGCCATCCGGTCACAACCGCTTTGCCGGCTGGCCGTCGCCGCGCTGGTTCTCATACTCGCGGCGGTGTTCTTCGGCATGTGCTTCGGGCTGGACTACCGAACGGAACTCGGAGAGATCGTGCGCCGCATCGATGCGGTGGTGATGGATCCCGACGGTGCGGATCACGCGCCTACCATCCAGCCGTCGGTCAGCGAGCTCGTCGCACTGTCCCACGCTGTCGACCGCCTCAAGGAAAGGCTCGACTCCGAGATGACAGGGTATCTGAGCGTCCGCAAGGAGGTCGATTCTCTCGAAGGCACGCGCGACAACCTTCTATCAGCCGTGACAGTGGAACTATACCGCCCGCTGAATGAGCTGGTCACCCTCTCGGAGAGACTGCTGGCGGGCGAGGACGGCGAGCTGCTGGGACCGCAAAAAGAGGATGTTCAGATCATTCTCAAGGCCGCCATGCGTTTGAGAGAGATGGTCAACGAGATCCTGGATCTCTCCTCCCTGCTCGACGATGACCTGAGCCTCGATTTCGAGCGGGTGGACATTGTCGAGGTGGTCACGGACGTGATCGAGGTGGCCCGCGGAGGCATCGGAAAGAAGAACCTCTCCCTGGAGTTGAACGCAGAGTCCGACGAGCGAGTCTTCGTGAGGGGCAACCGGCAGCGGCTCTGGCAGGCGATCACCAACCTGGTCAGCAACGCGATAAAGTTCACCGAGTCCGGCGGCGTGAACGTGAGCGTTAGCAGGCAGGAGAACGGTTCCGTTATTCTGATTGTCGAGGACACCGGCGTGGGGATAGCCTCCCTGGATCAGGCCACCGTCTTCGACACCTTTCGGCAGCTCGCGGGACGTACGGGAGCAAAGCGCGGCACCGGTCTCGGGCTGGCGATCTGCAAGCGGCTGATCGAGTTGCACGGCGGCAAGATCCGCGTCAGCTCCGTGATCGGCAAGGGGACCAAGTTCACCGTGATCCTCCCGGGGGTCGAATGACGGCGCCTGCCCAAAACGATCGCAGCCCGCGGCTTATCGGCGGCCTGCTGAAGCTGCTGACTCCGGTCATGCTCGCCTCTGCGGCGATCCCCGCTGCGGCCGTGGGGCCTTTCGGCGACTGGATAACGGAGACCATCGCCCTGCTCGTCGGGGCCTTCTCCGCCGCCGCGATCCAGATCCTGGCGCTGGCGATCTTCGCGTCGCGCCTGGCGCGGAGGTTCCGCCGCACGCAGATCGATGTGACGCAAAGAGACCGGGACGCCATCGTGCGTTTCCCCCGCA
Source organism: Deltaproteobacteria bacterium (assembly GCA_030591725.1). Taxonomy (GTDB): domain Bacteria; phylum Myxococcota_A; class Polyangia; order JAAYKL01; family JAAYKL01; genus JAUVAN01. The sequence continues at coordinate 2,893 of JAUVAN010000144.1, read as the reverse complement.
ACGTGGTGATTGTGACCGCTGTCACGGCGGTCGTCGCGGGCCTGCCCATGATCGAGATATGGTCCCGGATATTCGGCCAGGAACCCTTCGTCGCCCTCGTGAACTTCGCTCCGATCTACCTGGTGTCCCAGGCGATGTTCCTCCTCGCCATTCACCGGGGCACGGTCGCCCGGGTTCGGCGCATGGCCGGCGGGCTGGCGGGAGACGGGCTATCCATACAGCTGGGAAAGCAGCGCTCGGCAGGTACCGCCCTGTTCCTCGGCCTGGTGGTGTCGGCGGTGGGCATCGCCATCTGCCTGGGCCTGGTGGCAAGGGTGGTGGTGAGGGCCGAGTTCATGCACGGCCTGATCACGAGCTACAGCGATCTGATCGAAGGTGTCGTCGAGGCGGCGCCCATACCTCGCGGATCGGGAGCGAGCGCGGTCTTCGACAACCTGACTCGGTTCGACGAGGCGGCGCCCTTCGTGATGGGTGAGGACGGCCGGTGGCGCGGCGGGGGTGACGAGAAGGAGGCCGCAGCCATAGAGATGGCCATTCTCAACCGCCCCCGTGGAATCATGGTCAAAGATCGACTGGGCGCCGCAGTGGTATGGAATACGCGCAAAGGCGGGAAAGACGTGGTCGGGGTGCGCCTGGTCGGCAACGTGGACCAGACAATGTTCTGGCACATCATCGTCGCCCTTGCCCTGGCCGCCGCCTTCGGAAGCGCGCTGATCTCCATGAAGCTGGGAAGCTGGATCCGATTGCGTCTCGAGGAGCGCGTCGCCGCCGTCGACTCTTTTGGGGACATGGATCTCACCTCGCCGGACCCATCTCCCGTCTCGCAGATATCACAGATAGACTTGAGGCTCGTGGAGGCGCGACGAAGATACCTGGAGGTATGCAATATCCAGGAAGAGAAGATCAGCACCGGGCACAAGACAAAGGACGAGAAGGGGCGGGTATTCGCCACCATGAGTCACGATCTGCGCAGCCCGCTCAACTCCATCATCGGCTTCACCGACCTGCTGCTCAAGGGGATGGACGGAAGTCTCAAGCCCCCGCAACTGACGACGATACACAAGATCTCCCAGGAATCCGAGCGACTGCTCGTGCTCATCGGCGACATACTGGATACGGCCAAGATGGACGCCGGTCGTTTTGATCTGGACCGCGTCTGGGTGCCGTCCGTGGAGATCCTCATCGAATGCGAGGTGTCCGCACAGCGCCTGGTGGCGTCCAAGGAGGTCGGCTTCGTCGCCAAGTTCGAGCCCGGCCTTCCCCCGGTGCTTGTGGACAAGGACCGGATCGGACGCGCCCTGCTCAGCCTGATCGCCCGGGTAGTCGACGCCATGGAGGTGGGAACCGTGGTCTTCAAGGCATCGCGAGTGCGCAAATCCAGAAAAACGGACGAGGGACTGAGGGTGGAGATCATCGACGCGCGAAAGGCCATCGATCCGGCCCAGCTCGAGCGGATCGAGGCGGTGTTCAACGTCCTCGAGGGGTCCGACGTGGACGGCGAATCCGGCGAAATGGGACTGGGCCTGTCCCTCGCCCGGAGAATCGTAAGGCTGCACGGTGGTGATGTGGTGGCGCGCAAGGGTCCGGAAGATGAGCTGGTGATATCCGTCACGGTGCCGTTGGACGCGGCGGGTGACGGGGGGTAAGATTGTCCGGGACAAGAGGAAGGAACCGCAGATGACGACGGTTGAAGGTATTCCAGGCAGGCTCGTACAGATGATCGGGCGGGCCGTCCTCGGCAGGAAAGAGGCGATAGAGCTGGCCGCGTGCTCCTTTATCGCCGGTGGTCACCTGCTCATCGAGGATGTGCCCGGCGTGGGCAAGACCACCCTCGCAAGAGCGCTCGCAAGGGCGTCCGGCGGCGAATTCCGCAGGGTCCAGTTCACCTCCGATCTCATGCCCGCGGATATCACCGGGGTCTCCGTGTGGAACCCGTCCAAAAGCGAGTTCGTGTTCAAGCCCGGGCCTGTTTTTGGAAACGTGGTTCTGTCCGACGAGATCAACCGGGCGCCCCCCAAGACCCAGTCCGCGTTACTCGAGGCCATGAGCGAACGGCAGGTGTCCGTGGACGGCCGTCCGTTGCCGCTCCCGGATCCCTTCATGGTCGTGGCGACGCAGAATCTGCAAGAGCAGCACGGGACGTACCCGCTTCCGGAATCCCAGCTGGATCGGTTCATGATGAGGATAAACATGGGGTACCCGGATCGGGACGCAGAGCGCCTCGTGGTGAGCAGGCAGACCCTCGACGACCCGGTCGATCTCGTGGAGCCGGTCATCTCGGAGCGGACCATGCCCGACCTGGTCGCCCTGGTGGATGGGGTGAAGATGGACGACACCGTGCTCGACTACCTCATGGAGCTCGTGGCCCGAACCCGCACAACGGATTTGCTCGCCATGGGCGTCGGCCCCCGGGGTGGCATGGACCTTCACCGGGCGGGCAGAGCGATGGCCACGTTGAAGGGGCGGGACTACTGCATCATCGATGATATTAAAAGCCTGGCCACGTCCGTGCTGACCCACCGGGTGATCCCCTCGGGGGCTACCGGTGACAGCGTGCAGGACAGGGAAACGGCGGCGCGGGCGATCGCGGAGATCGTCGATTCCCTGGAGATCCCCCTTTGAAGAAAAGGTAACGTCGCCCACCATGCCCGGCGACTTCAGAGCTTGATATCCCAAATTGGGATATCAAGTCTTTGTATTCATTAAGGGTGAGCTCAACTCAATCCGGCGGCCAACAAGAGGGCGGCCAACAAGAGTGGCGGCCAACAAGAGTCCCAGTCTTTAGCTCCCCCTTGTTGTTGAAGGCATTGTTGGCCGATAATGGTCGATGAAACTGTCAACGGAATGGAAAATTCATGCGCTCTGGGGTGCCAGTCGGATGATGTCGAGCTCG
>JAUVAN010000270.1 GCA_030591725.1 Deltaproteobacteria bacterium | reverse complement strand
GGCGTGTCGGGAACCACTATGGGATTGCCGCAGGTTGCCCCCATATCCGTGTCGGTGTCGGTGTCCGTATCCGTATCCGTGTCGGTGTCCGTGTCGGAATCGGTGTCCGAATCCGTGTCCGTGTCGGTATCGGAATCGGAATCGGAATCCGTGTCGGTGTCCGTGTCGGTGTCCGTGTCGGTTCCGTTGTCATCATCATCGTTAGCGTCAATACTATCGGCGCAGGACGACAAAAACGATACAACAATGCAAGCCAACAAAATGATCAGGATTTTCTTCGACATATCCTTACTCTCCTTTTGCTTCCAATTATCTTTTTTCATAGCACAATATTTTAGCATTTCCCGTTCATAAACAGTGAAAACAATTTTAGCGTCTCTGTCATATGTTGCTGTCGGAGCTGGAAATAACGGCTAATCGTGTGCAAAATACACAAAAATTCTCTTTATTGATGAATAATTCTACAGCGAAGCTTCGACCAGGGGAGAGGCTACGGATACCGTGTGGTGTCGATCGGATTGAACGTGCTGTGATCTACTCGCCCACGCGCTCCACGCAGGTAATACCCAGGTTCTCGAGTTCGTTGAGGATTGGGTTGTAGACGCCGGGCTTGACGGGGGCGATGACTCCGCGCTCGGTGATCTGGCCTTCGAGGATCATGCGGGTGGCGATGGCCACCGGCAGGGAAACCGTACGGGCCATGGAACTGTCGCCTCCCGGGATTCCGAAGTCCACCAGGGAGGAGTACGCCTTCTCCGTCTTGTCAGCATACTCAATGATGAACTCGTGCTGCATCACGATCATGTCGCGTTCGTTCTTCTTGAAGGGGCACTTCTCGAGCATCCTCGCCGCGAGGATATCCACGTTCCCACCCTCCTTGATGGAGATCGAGGACTCGTTGAAGAGACCCATCCATTCGAGCTTCTCCACGGCGGGATGGTTGGGGGCAATGCCGAATTTGGCCGAGATGGCCGCCTTCAGGTTTGCTGCGCCATCGACGAAACCCTGCATGAAGCGTTTGTATGTGAGCCCGTTCAGATCCGAACGCGGGCCCTGATCGAACAGACCGAGCTTGACCCAATGGTACCAGGTCTCGCAGTGGCCCAGGTTGCGCAGGGTTCCACGGAACATGGTCTTGACGTCCTTGAGGCCGTACATATCAACATAGGGCATGGAGTCGCGGTTTGGGTAGCCCTCGAACTCACCAGTGTCCTTTACGTTGACCATCTCGGGTTTCTTGAACAGTTCGTCCCCCGGGATGTCCAGGATTTCGCCGTCCTTCATGTACCTTGCCGGGTTGGTGGCAGCCACCAGAACACCGCGAGGCGCCCAGGAGAACTTGTATCCAATGGGGTTGGTATTGGCCTCGGGCGCCGGGAGTCCTCCGCAGTACGAGCGGAAGGACACCACCTTGCCGCCCTTGCTTTGCGCGTCGTGAATCACGCGCATGGCCGACATGTGGTCGATCCCCGGGTCGACGCCGCACTCGTTGATGAATGTGAGGCCCGCTGCCGCAGCCTCGTCATTCATCTCATTCATCTGGGGGCTGATGTACGAGGTGGTGGTCATGTGTTTGCCGGCCTCGATGCACAGTCTGGCCACCTTTGGATGCTCGGTCGCCGGAAGCAGCGATACCGCGATGTCATGGTCGGCGATAAGGCTCTTGAGCGCTTCTTCATCCTTGACATTGAGGGCGACGGCCCTTCCCTTCTCACGACCGGCCACCAGGGACTCGGCCTTGGAAACAGTGCGAGTGGCAACCGTTACTTCGATGTCGTCCAGGTCGGTCAGATAGTGGACCAACGGTCTGGAGACGAGCCCGGCTCCGAGTACAAGAACTTTTTTCATCTGGTTGTTCTCCTTGTTCATGAATCTGCTGTCAGTCCGTGCCTTGGCGCAGGAAATCCTGCATATACTCATATTTCGGTGTGAACTCTCCGCGCCAGAGGATGACTGAGCGTTTGATGGGTTCGGGGAGCACCACCTTCTCGAAATCTTTTTGTGTAAGATCGGCCTGGACCATGGCCGAAATGTAGGGTGTGAGCGCGTGGCTGAACATGGCCGAGGCTTCCCGTGGAAGCTCACAGGGCAGGTTGCCCACGGCCATCACGGCGAGCCCGGGCCCGTCGAAGCCGGATGGGGCCTCCCTCGTTGAAGCGTTGTAAACATAAGATGGATCACCCGGCTCGGTATCGCGAACCGTGCAGGCCAGGGAACCGTCCACATCGCAGGTAATATCACCCACCGCGAGCAACCGGGGTTGATCGCCGGCGAAAAGATCTTTGAGCTGTTCGGCGTCGCCGAGCTTGGGATATCGTTCGTCCCAGTAGATGCCGTTGATAATGACCGTGAGGAGTTCCAGGTGCGGCTGGAAGATGGATCGGTAATTCTCTCCGTTGTCATAATAGTCCTGGAGGTTGAAGTCGCCCGGGGAGCTCGCATGCTCCACGAGATCCTCTTCTCTGTAGACCACCTTTACTACCTTGTCGGTCATGCCGCCGTTCTTCTCGACAAAGGAGGCCAGGTCGCCCGGAGCGACCTCCACGTGGGGAAGCAACTCGATGATCTCCTGGGCTCCCTGGGCCACGTGTCCGTAGCCGGTGAAACCGAACACCGTCGGAGCCATGAAGCTCGGCAGGCCCTCGGTCTCGATTCGCTTGCCCACCCTGGCGACGGCTTCCTTGGCCGCCTCGAGATCCTCGTATGCGTGGGATGGCTCGATATCGAGAAACGGGGTCTCGTGACCCAGCGCCTTCAGCCTGAGGCCGAGAGTCCAGAGTGTGTCGATCATGCCGGCCAGGCCCGCGAACCGCCCGAAGAAGATGAGTCGGCGATCCTTGTCATCAGTGACTACCTCGTAGTCGAACAGGGTGCAGCGTTTTTCCACGAGCTCGGCCAGCATCTTCATGTTGTATGACTGACCCTTGATGGTGTGGGAGAAGAACATGTACGCACCGTCGTTACGGAAATAACCGAGGGGCATTTCCTTGATCCCGAGCACGATGTCGCAATCCCTGACGTCGTTTGCCAGGGTGGCCCCGGAGGCCTCGTATCGAGCATCATCAAACGCCCGGCGCGCGAAGCGCTCGACGTGAATATCCACACCTTTATCGACGAGACCGGCAACATCCGTCGGGATCAGGGCCACGCGGCGTTCCCACTCATTCTTGTCTTCCAGTCTCAACCCTAATTTGCTTGACATACAAAATCCTTTTGCCCCGCAAAAACCACGTAGCTGTTTGCGCCCGCGAATTCAAGATCTGATGACAATATATTTTTCTTTTTCGTTAATTCGTTTGAAGTGACAGGCGAAGACCAATACTCTCGGAACACTCGTGTCAGGGGCTTCAAATGGTTCGCAAGGCGAAAAAAACACATCTTATCACCATCTACGCGATTATCTGCGCGCTGGGCCTGCTGCTGGGGATGGCAGCTCGGCCGTACGTTTCCGATGCCCGCGCCGACAACGTTCAGGACCTGGTCAAGAAGGCCCTCGAACAAATTGCCAGTGGCGACAAGGCCGGCCCGGATGCGGGCGTCGGGGTGGTGGTAAAAAAGGGAGCGCGGGCCTTCGCGCCTTCACCCGAGCCGGAGTTGCCGGACGGAGGGGTCGCCACAAGCAGCCTGTCGGCCCGGACTCTTCCACAGCCGGATCCGGAGGGTGGCCGGGGCAAGTCCGTGCTCATCGTCAAGATCAGGGAAGACATCGAGATGGGTCTGCCCGCGTACATACGAAGGGCCATCGCCGACAATCCGGATGCCGTGGCTCTCATTGTCGACATCGATACGCCCGGCGGTCGCGTTGACGCGGCGACCGAGATCCGAGACACGCTCATCGGGACCTCGAAGAAGATGCGCACGGTGGCCTTCATCCACCCGCGGGCCATCTCCGCCGGAGCCTTCATCTCATTTGCCTGCGATCTGATTTTCATTGCCGACGGCGGCACGATCGGAGCGGCCACGCCCATCCAGATATCCGGCACAGAGGTGGCCCCTGTAGAAGAAAAGATGGTCTCCTATTTTCGAACTGAGATGGCGGCCACAGCTCGCGCGAAGGGGCGTCGGGGAGATATCGCCGAAGCCATGGTGGATGCCGACGTGGAGATCGAGGGGATCACACCGACGGGAAAGCTGTTGACCCTGGACACCACCGGCGCGCTGCGCCACGACATCGCCGACGGCGTGGCCAACTCCATGGACGAAGTGCTCCAGAAGCTGGCCCTGTCCAAAGCCAGGCGCGTGACGGTTGAGTTGAACTGGGCCGAGAGAGTGGCCCAGTTCCTTACCTCGCCGATCCTGGCGGGGCTGCTCATGTCAATCGGCATGCTGGGCCTCCTCATCGAACTGTACCAGCCCGGCTTCGGGGCCCCGGGGATAATCGGGTTGGTGTGCCTCACGGTCTTCTTCGCGGGTCACCTCGTGGTGCACCTGGCCGGATGGGAGGAGGTGCTCCTTTTCGTTGTAGGGGTGGTCCTGCTGGTTGTGGAGGTGTACGTGACCCCGGGCTTCGGTGTTGCGGGCGTAGTAGGGGTGGTGTTCATCCTGGTGAGCCTCGTGCTGGCCATCAGCGCGCTACCCATTGACGTGTCCTTCAACACCGGCGAACTCAAATGGTCCCTGGCGAGAGTGGTGGGGTCGATGCTTGCGGTGGCGGTCATGCTCTTCGCGGCGATGGCGATCTTGCCGAAAACCAGGTTCAGGAGCGTCCTTGTACTGGAGACATCCATCGACGGCACAACCGCCGGGGGTAACGAGGGGAAGGTCATCAGCGAGGTGGTTTCAAAGGGGCTGGCCGGCGTGGCCGAAACCTATCTCCGCCCTGCGGGGATCGCGCGGTTCGGGGGCATGCGCGTCGACGTGACAACACAGGGGGATTTCATCGAAAAGGGAGAGAAGGTGGTGATCATCCGGGCGATGGGCAATCACGTGGTGGTCAGGAAGGAGAGCAAGAGCTGATGGAACCCGTTCTGAGTCAGACAATCTATCCGGATTTCAACTGGTACTGGGCCGCCATCGTGGGGGCGATCATCTTTGTGGGAATCATCATGCTGGGGCTCGAGATATTCGTATTTCCGGGCTTCGGGGCCGCGGGGATCGTCGGGCTGGTCTTCCTGCTCGGCGGGACGGTGTCTTCGTGGATCCTTCTGGGGCCAACATGGGGCGCGCTGATCTCTGTCAGCACATGCGTGCTGGCCACAGCTACCTTTATTCTCGGGATGAAGAGCAAGTTTATTCAGAAACGGCTGGTGCTGAGAACGCAGCAGCCCTCGGGGAAGGGCGTCGAATCAGAAGACCTGGCCCCGTTAGTAGGAAGAGCCGGGGAAACCGAGTCTGATCTGCGTCCCGCCGGGATAGCCATGGTGGATGATCAGAGAATAGACGTGGTTTCCGACGGAGGGTTCATTGAAAAGGGAGAATCTATCAAGGTGATCGCCGTTGACGGCCCCAGAGTGGTCGTCGAGCGGACAGACATAAAGAAAGAAAATGGAGGGAACAAATGATTTCATCAATGGTATCCGTTCTGGCACAGCAGGGCGCGCCGTGGCCGCCCCCGACCGGCTCGGGCGACATGGGCATCTGGGCAATCCTGGGGATCGCGGTCGCGGCCCTTTTCATATTGATCCTGTTTTTCAGGTTCGTGCCCCTCGGCCTGTGGCTCGCCGCCTTCGCGGCCGGGGCCCACGTGGGCATAGGCACCCTTATCGCCATGCGCCTTCGCCGCGTGCCGCCCAAGCTGATCGTCGAGCCGAGGATAAGCGCGATCAAGGCGGGGCTGGCCGTCGATCTCAACAAGCTGGAGGCGCACTACCTCGCCGGAGGGAACGTGCAGGCGGTGGTCAATGCACTGATCAGCGCGGACAAGGCCAACATCGAACTTAACTTCGACCGGTGCGCGGCCATCGACCTGGCGGGCCGAAACGTGCTGGAGGCGGTGCAGATGTCCGTCAACCCCAAGGTGATAATCACCCCGAAGGTAACGGCCATGGCCAAGGACGGCATCCAGATGTCGGCCAT